>NZ_JBCLNH010000009.1:0-81435 GCF_039062665.1 Clostridium sp. 2218st1_F5_2218SCRN_220325
TGGATATAAAACACCTGCAGAGGTCTTCGCTGCAACATAAACATAAAATGTTGCACTTATATTGACAATCTATCATAAGAAATTATACTTATAAAAATAATAAATAATGCTTATAAAAAACTGTTAGAAATTTTAATCATCTCGATTTTCTTTACCATTAAAATTTATATAAATTTATGTGCTACAATAGTTTATAAACTTCAACGAAAGGGTGTATAAGATGGCTTTAGAACCAGATATAGAAAAATTAGCAGAGGAAATAAAAAGTTGTAAAAACATATTAACTGCACTTGGAGATGAGTCTAGACAACATCTTATTATAGCAATGATGCAGGCGTGTAATTGTAATGGGTTGAGAGTTGGGGAAATAACTGAAAGAACAAACCTTAAAAATAGCAAATATGATTGCTACCTCAACAAACGCAGATACTTTCAAGTTAGAGCCAAAAGATGTATATACTGATGAAAATCTCGATTGGTCAAATAGTGATAGTCGTGTAAATAAAGAGCATGATGATGAAAGTCAAAGAAATATAGAACTTGTTTCGACAACAGTGAAAGACTGGGATTCTTATGACACAGTATTTATAGGATATCCAATTTGGTGGGGGATTGCTGCATGGCCAGTAAATGGATTTGTAGAGAAGAATGATTTTTCTGGTAAGAAAGTCATTCCGTTTTGTACTTCATCTTCATCAGGCATAGGTGATAGTGGAAACTTATTATCAAAAATGGCTGGTACAGGTGACTGGAAAGAAGATCAACGATTTAGTTCTAGTGATACTAAATCAAATGTAGAAAGTTGGCTAAAAGAATTGGGATTTAATTAAGTCTACGTTTCATGGATTGTGTAACAACAATTATATGAAAAATATAAACATAACTAAGTTTTATTTCTATAGAAAATTTAGAAATATTATTTCAAATACAACAATAAGTTAAAAATAAAGACTTGTGTAAATTAGCACAAGTCTTTATTTTGTATGAAACGCATAATTTATAATACATTATGACATAAAAATAACTACATAATTAGTCAATATTTTAATAAATATTTTACTCAATATAGAAATCAATCTATTAATAAATATATTGATTTCTATAATCCAAAGGTGTAATCTTATTAAATTTTTTAAATAAACTACTATAATAATTATGGTTGTTATACCCAACCTCCATAGCCACATCTAAGATAGAGTATTCCTTATTTTTTAAAAGCTCCTTACTTCTTTCAATTCTATATGCATTTAAAAATTGTGAAAAAGTTAATCCCATCTCACTCTTAAATAGCCTACAAAAATAGCTTTTATTAATATTTAAATGAGAGCATATATCGTCAATTTTAATATCATTGCTGTAATGTTTACGAATATAAGAAACAGATTCATAAATATATTTACTAAAATTACGAGTATGGTGATCAATTTCTTTTATTATGTACTTTAGTATATTTTCTAAGTGATTAATGCAATGTATCGGCTTAAACGGAATATGGTCATGTTCTAAAGTGGATAGAGTTTTAAAAGGACCCACAACAAAAAATCCATTATCGCCTCTATATTGGAAAGGTTTAATTATAAAATGTATATTATCATAATTTAAAATTTGATTTGTACATATTTCATTTTTATTAATATCCTTGTAAATTTCCAATTCATCGATAAACACATCAATAGAAGAAGAGCTTATATTATGTTTCACATTGAAGTTACTATCAATATACCTTATAGGAATATTGACACAATCATAAAAATCTTTTGATATTTTTTCTAAATTATTCATAATCCCCTACCTGTATAAATTTAATATATAATCCGATACAATTTCCTAAAAAAGGAAAAACATAATCAATATTATAACATAAAATTCTTTGTAAATGATAATGAATATCAATAAAATTGCAAAAAAAGTAAATATATTTAAAGCATTTGAAATTAAAATAATATAGAATTAATAACAGAGAATGATAATTATTATCATAAAAATAAAATGAAAGGTAGAATAAATGAAAAAAATAGCTATATATGGAAAAGGTGGAATAGGAAAATCTACAACTACATCAAATTTGTCAGCAGCATTATCCCATTTAGGATATAAAGTCATGCAAATAGGTTGTGATCCAAAAGCAGACTCAACAAAAAATCTTATGAAAGGTGAATTCATAGATACAGTTCTTGATGTCATGAATGAAAAAGGTGACAATTTAGAGCTTTCAGATATAGTATTTGAAGGATATAACGGGGTACTTTGTGTAGAAGCTGGAGGACCTACACCAGGAGTAGGATGTGCCGGTAGAGGAATAATAGCCGCTTTTGAAAAACTAGAAGAGTTAGAGGCATTTGAAGTTTATAAGCCAGACATTGTAATATACGACGTTCTAGGTGATGTTGTATGTGGTGGATTTTCTATGCCAATTAGAAATGGTTATGCAGAAGAAGTATACATAGTTACATCTGGAGAAATGATGTCAATGTATGCTGCTAGCAATATATCTACAGCAGTAAATCAATTTAAAAAGAGAGGGTATGCGTCATTAAAAGGTCTTATCTTAAATGCTAAAAATGTTGAAAATGAAGAAGATTTAGTAAATAACTTAGCACAAGAAATAAATTCACATGTTTTTCATAATGTCCCTAGAAATGGAATAGTACAGGTGGCAGAAAATGAAGGGAAAACAGTAATAGAAAAAGACAGTAATAGTGAAATGGCACAAATATATTTAAATTTAGCTAAAAAAATCATAGCTTAAAAATGGAGGAGAAAAAATCATGAAATTAAAAAAAGTATTATCAGTATTAATGGTTTCAGCAATGTTTTTAACGGGATGCACAAGCGGTAACTCGGGCAAACAAGAAGAGAAAAAAGCAGAAGAGGAAAAAAGCGTAAAAGTAGTTGCTTGTTCAGTAGCAGCAACTAATGTTTTACATGAATTAGGAGCTGATATAATCGGAATCCCAACAACTCAATTAGATATACCAGAAGATCTAAAAGATTTACCACAAGTAGGACAAGCAATGGCACCAGATTTGGAAAAAGTTGCCTCACTTGAACCAGATGTATTTGTAATGGATAAATCATTTAAAGAGTCAGTAGAAGAAAGTATGAAAGAATATGATATAAATACATTTTATATAGACACAACTACTTATACAAATTTCTTAACTAGTATAGAAGAATTAGGAAAAGAAATAAATAAACAAGAAGAAGCAGAAAAATTAATAAGTTCTTTAAAAGAAAGTGAAAAAGAAGTTGCTAAAATAAAAGGCGATACAGATGCAACAGTTGCTATATTATTTGGTAGTGGAGAAAACTTCATGTTAGCTACAGAAACTTCTTACTTAGGAGATTTACTTAAAACTGTAGGTGGAACAAATATAGCTACAGAATTAGATGGTTCAGCAAAATCACCATATCTTCAATTTAGTTTAGAGCAAATAGTACAAACAAATCCTGACTATATATTAAGATTTGCTCATGGTAACTTAGAAGAAACTAAAAAAGCTTTTGATGATGCATTCGATAAAAATCCAGCATATGCAGAATTAGATGCAGTAAAAAATAATAAAGTAATAGACCTTGATTCAAACGTATTCAACGTATCAGCAAATTTAAATGTAAGTGAAGCTATAAAAACTTTAGGTGGAATATTATACGGTGAATAATATGAAACTTAATAAAAAAATAATAACATTAACTATGGGCGGTATCGCCCTAGTTTTACTTTTAGTAATACTATCAACAATTGGAAGTGTTAATTTAAGTTTAGGGGAAATATTTAGCGCACTTATCAATAATGATAATAAAATGGTAACGACTATAGTTTATAAAATGAGGTTACCGAGGAATATACTTGCAGCATTAGTTGGAGCTAATTTAGCAGTTTCAGGTCTTTTACTACAGTCGGTTATGAAAAACTCACTGGCAGACCCAGGAATAACAGGTGTTTCAACAGGGGCAAGTGTTATGGCGGTAATAATACTTTTATTATCACCAGCTTACACTAGTATGCTACCTTTTTTTGCATTTATAGGGGGAGCATTAGCGTGTACTCTTGTCTATATCATGGCATGGAAAAACGGACTTCATCCAGGAAGAATAGTCTTATCTGGTGTGGCAATAAACACAATATTAGGTGGAGTAATAAGTTACTTATCAACAATGCACAGTGACAAAATACAAAGTGCAATGCTTTGGCTAAATGGAAGTTTAGCAACTAAAACTTGGGCAGATGTTAATATGCTTATTACATATTCAATAGTAGGCCTAATAATAGCATTATTCTTAATAAGAAGTGCAAATGTACTTCAACTTGGAGATGATGCAGCTAGAAACTTAGGATTTAATGTTAATTTAACTAGATTGGCTATATCAGCCGTTGCAGTATTTTTGGCAGCAACAGCGACAGCAGTAGTAGGTATTATAAGTTTTGTTGGACTTATAGTTCCTCATATAGCTAGGATGCTTATGGGAAGTGATCATAAATATACAATACCATTTAGTATTATATTTGGTGCTATTGTCCTTTTAGTAGCAGATACTTTAGCAAGAACTATTGGAGGGCCTATAGAAATACCAGTTGGTGTAATTATGTCTATAATAGGAGGACCATTTTTCTTATACTTATTAAGACGTAAAGGGAGCTATTAGATATGATAAAAGCAAAAAATTTAAAAGTTGGATACGAACAAAAAATTATAATTGAAGATTTGAGTATAGATATAGAAAAAGGACAAGTAGTTTCTATATTAGGACCAAATGGAAGTGGAAAAAGTACACTTTTAAAGGCTTTATCAAGAATGATAAAACCTAAAAGTGGTGAAATATATATAGAAAATCAAAAATTAACAGATATAAAAAATAAAAAAATCTCACAAAAGTTATGCTTATTATCACAACATAATACTGTACCAGGTGATATAAGTGTGGAAGATTTAGTTTATTTCGGAAGAATGCCTCATAAAAAATGGTATGAAACAAAATTGAAAGAAGATGAAGAAATAGTAAATTGGGCAATAGAAAATGTAGGGCTTACTAAATATAAAAATACACCAGTAAGTACACTATCTGGAGGAGAAAGACAAAGAGCTCACCTAGCTCAAGCATTATGTCAAAAACCAGAGATACTATTACTAGATGAACCAACTACTTATTTAGATATATCTCATCAATTAGAGTTAATGGAATTAGTCAGAGAAATAAATAAAAATTTAAATATAACAATAATAATGGTACTTCATGATTTAAACCAAGCAAGCAAATATAGTGATAGACTTGTAATCATGAAAAATGGGAATATAGTTGCAGATGGACATCCAAATGAAACTATAAGTCACGATATTATAAGGGATGTATATGGGGTTAAATGTGATATTGACCACGACCCAATAAGTAAAAAGCCTAGAATTCATCCGATAGAAACTATAAAGGCAATTGTATAATATAGAAAGGGAAAATAATGTATACTTTAGATATTTTAAATAGACTTAATGATATTAATGCAGATAAAGATATAAAATCATTATCTCATGCAGTTTTTCCAGGGACTCACTGTCCCTTATTTGGAGTAATTCTTACAGCATCATATATAAAAAATATGGCATTGGTAGTTGTAGGAACAAGCGAATGTACATACTATGCTAAAAACTTTGCTTACCATAGACAAGAAGGTTTAGATAGCGTGTATTCTGTGGCAATAAAAGAAAGTGATGTTGTTTTTTCAGCTGAAAAGAAAGTTAAACAAGCAATAAAACAAATAATAGAATTTGAAAATCCAGATGCAATCATGGTAGTTTCAACATGTGTTCCAGAAGTTATAGGGGAGGATTACTCATCACTTTCATATTCTTTAGAAGATGAAGTAGATATACCTGTATTTGTTGTAAATACAGATCACTTTACATGTAACGCACATATACCAGGGATGAGTCGTTCTTTAGCAGTTCTTAGTACAGCTATGAAAAAATTTAAAGACAAAAAAGGTATAAATATACTTGGACATAGACAAAAAAATGTGGAAGAGACAGAACTTATTAAGTTAATGAAAAAACACAATATAACTATAAATGCTGTAATTCCTTCAAAATGTAGCATAGAAGATATACAAAATGCGTCTAAAGCACAATTAAATATAGTAACGGATATGATAGCATTGGATTTAGCAAAATCTATGAAGAAAAAGTTTGATATAGATTATATTTACTTTGATAAGCATATGGATAAAGAAACTATAACTAAAAACTATGCAAAATTAAGTGAAATTTTAGAAGTAGACTTCTTAAGTGACTTAGAAGACGAAATAAAAAGATATGAAGAATTATATAATACTAGCTGTGAAATTTTAAATGGCAAAAAATTAGTTTACGGAAATACTCCTATGATGGCATTTGAAACAGTAGACTTCTTAAGTGACTTAGGATTAGAACCAGTATTTGTTCAAGTTAGAGAATTATATGAACAAGATGTAAAACATAAAGAAAATATATCTAAAAAAGGATTTAATCCATATATAAGTAGGATTGCAAATATTGCCCCTCTTAGAAAATTATATGGTTCAATGGATGGCGATATATACATAGGACATGAAAATCCAATGATATTAAAACAACATGGACTTACACAAATAACACTTGATGACCATGCACAAAAAATAGGTTATGAACTTCCAATTGGTATTATGGAAACCTTAATAAAAATATTATCATTAGAAAAAAATACTAAGAGGGAGGTAATGATGAATGCAAGTATGTAAGTATTTTCCGGTAGCAAGTGACAGAATGGGTATGATTTGGACTATTTCATCTATAGAAGGAGCCTGTATTATAGAATTTGGACCAGCAGGGACTACTCACTTTGCTATAGAAGGAATTGGTTCTTTAAATGGAGAAGAAAAATCAAAAATATATTCAACACATATGGATCAAGGTGATGTTACTTTTGGTAAATATGATAGATTAGAAAATTCTATATTAGAAATAGATGAAAATATAAATCCTAAATATATATTTGTAATGGCATCTTCAGTATCTTCAGTAATAGGAGCTGATGTTGAGAGTGTCTGTTCTACAATGCAAGACAAAGTAAAAGCGAAGTTAATACCTATAACTACAGCAGGTCTTAAATATGATTATACTGTAGGAGTAGAAAACACACTATTACTTCTTATAAATAATGTTGTTAAAAGTAGAGAAGAATTAGGAATCGAAAATGGTCAACAAACTTACAACATAATAGGTTCAAATATAGATAGATATAATTTCTTATCAGATACTAATGAATTAGAAAGAATAATGGATGTTATATTTGATAAAAAGGTAAATACAACTTTCACAGCCTATACAAATATTGATGAAATAGAAAGAGCATCTATGGCATCATTAAATATAGTTACAAGAAAAGAAGGTTTAAAAGCAGCTATGATTATGGATGAAAGATACGGAATTCCATACATATATGCTAATTTATACGGTTTAAAAAATACTATCAAATTTATAGAACAAGTAAAAAATATAACATCATGGGAAGTTAATGAAGAAAATTTAGAAAAAGAAATAGAAAGTGTAAAGAATCATCTATTCTCAGTAAAGAGAAGATTCTATTTCTATGAAAAAAATAAGGATGCCGCTGTATTTGGTGATTATGATACTGTAATAGGTATGAGCGATTTACTAAATGAGTTGGGAATAAATATTGATAGAAAGCAAATCATATACAAAACAGATTGTGAAGATGAAACAATAATAGCAAGTGATGATGAGTTAGAGAGAATGAAATATCTAAGAGATACAGAACTACTAATGTTATTAGGTGATGGTGTTACTTTAGATATGAAACATAACTCAAAATTTGATTTACAAATAAGTAATCCGAATTTACATAGAGTAAATATATATCCATCAACTCCTTACATAGGATTTAAAGGATGCTTACTTATGATAGAAAAAATACTTAATATAAAATTATAAAATAAAATTTGATTTTAATAAAAATAGGAGGGATAACCTCCTATTTTTTTATTTCTTATAGATAAATATAGGGTCTATAGGCCATGAAGCTGCAGATACTGATCCAGCTATAATTTCTGCACAAAAATGCATGGTTGCAGAGTATTACATATTATCAACAGGAAGATTTCAAATTGAATTGTTGAGAAATCTTGACCAATGTCCAGCAACAGGAGCTGTTATATTCTGTACTTTTCCAAAGGTAAAAGATGCAACAGGTTTTACAGCTAGATGTTTTGCTATTTGCCCAAGATAATATTAAAATAGATTTAGAAAATAAATATTTTTATATAAATTAAAAGAGGCTGACGTACTAACAAATAGTGCGAAAGCCTCTTTTAATTTATACTAATATTATTTAATAAAATTCATAAAAATTATGATGCTTTAGATTCTGTTTTTTCAACTGTTGGTGGGAACATTTTGAAGAATATAGCCCTTATTAATGGAGAAACTATTAATAAGTTTAGTGGCATTGCAACTATAACATTTCTCACAATACCTAATCCATAAGCTGCAAAGAAGTGTGGTCCAAATCCAAGGTTTGTAACAACTCCGAATGCAGACATCCAAAGAACCATTCCACAACATGTGAAGAATGACATAACTATTCCTACTTTAGCCATACTGTCGCCTTCTTTTATAAATTTAGGGGCGATACGTCCAACTATTTTACCAACTACGAAGATATCTCCTATTAATGCGAATACGAATGCAGCAGGGAATCCTAATATAGCATGTAAAAATATATTTGCTGAAAATCCTTCTATAAGTGCTACGTTATAACAACTCATGATATAAACCATAGTTGTACATATCATTAAAATAAATATAAAATGTTCTTTTTTATTTTTAAACATAAAACTACCTCACTTTAATTATAATTAATTGTCAACTAAGTTGACATAAAATATAATAACAGTTAAAAAACAAATTGTCAACCAAGTTGACAAAAATGCTTTAAAAATAAAAAAAAATCGTTATAATAATAAATAATGAGATAAATAATCAACGTATAAAAGGAGTAATATTATGCAGACTTATTTAAATGAGAATAATTTAGTTGATTTAATAAGTGATAAACATGCTAAATTAAGAAAAAAAGTAATAGAGGCATGGGTACAAAATGGAGAAGAAAAAATAACAGATACAGAATCGTATATGATTGCTATTATTCATAAAGAAAGTACAACAGTTGCCCAAATAGCTAAGAAGATAGGAATGTCACGCCAAGGTGCTCATAAATGTGCCAAGGTTTTAATGGAGAGAGGTTATATTAAAATAGAAAATCATCAGGATAATTCAAGAGATAAATTACTTTGTCTTACGGATAAAGGTAGATATTTTATGGATGAAACTTTACATATAAAAAGAAATATAGAAGAAGAAATAATCAAATCTATAGGTAGAGAAAAATTTGATATGATGAAAGAAATTTTTAGCTCTTCTTGGTTTAAATAAGTTTAATAAAACTTATGTGGACATGCTACTTTAGCTTGTGCATATGTAGTAATGAATAAAATTGAACCAAATTTAAAAACAGTTACATTCAGCACAATGAGTGGCGATTTAATTGTAAACAGAAAAGATGATTTATATGAAATGGATTTTCCAGCTTACGATTTAAAACCTGTTGAAATAACTGATGCAATGGTTGATGCTATCGGAGCAAAACCAGTAGAGGCTTATATGGGAAGGGATTTACTTTGTGTATTTGATGATGAAAAAACAGTTAGAGAATTAAAACCTAATCTAGATAAATTAAATAAAAATTCAATCGTGGCATATCAAGCATCACCAAGAGGCGGAACACTTTACTGTACAAAATATGGAGATAGAGTTAGATTAAGCGGAAAAGCGGCCCTATATTCAGAAGCTGATATTAATATAGGGTAATACACTTGAAAAGATATTATAGACTTATAATAAATTAAAAAGGGATGTATGTGGATAAATAAAAATTTACTCTACAGCATCCTTTTTATAGTGTTTAAATTTTTGAACTTTATAAATGCATATATAAAAATATGTAATATTTTACAAATGAACAATTTTATTACATGAAATATATATTTTGTAATGAAATTATGTATAATAAATGAGGAAAAAATATATGGGAGGTTTATTATGAAAAAATTATTAAGAAAAATTTCTATGATTAGTTGTAGTCTTATATTATCTATAACAATGGTTGCAACAACATCATCTGCATCTTTTGCAATTCCAAGTAGTGCAGCATGGAGTCCATGGGTTGTAAAATCTAAAGCTGCTGCTGGAACATCTTATGGAGACTGGAAAACAGGTGTAAGCGGAAGAGGAGGAAAAGGAGTTACACTATCATTATCACAAGCGCGTAGTGTAAGTAATACTTTAACAGGAACTATAAAAGCAAATAAGTCAAACGTTGATGCATCACTAGGGTATACAACATCAAAATCTTTTACAAGGACTGCTTCATACTCAATAAGTGCACCAAATAAGAAAAAAACATACACTATAAAGTATAGAAATGTTTATAAAAGAACTAAGTTAAATCAAGAAAGATGTTTTATGATTAATGGAAAGATTGTAGACACTGAAAAGGTTGTAGGATATGGTAATAAATTTAGCCACTTTGATTATACATGGACTGCAAAATAATTTAGGATTTATATATGAAAAAGAGCTATAAAGTATTGTTAATAATAATTTCAGTTTTATTATTATTCGGATTAGTAACTGGATATAAATATTTATATTATAATACAGATACGAACAATAATAATGTTTATATTTATGGAGATTGGGATAATGATATTTCTATTTTAAAAAATGAAGATATTATTATTCAAGTTCCTATATATGATTTTAATCAAGAAATTGATGATAACACATCTATAAGTATACAGAATTTTGATGATGGAGAAATATATAATATAGAGTTAAATAACAAACAAGAATTTGATGAATTTACAAGTTATACATTGCAATTTAATATGTTATTTAATCGTACGGGATACTTTGAATTAGATAATATAGAGGCAGTTATAAATACTTCATCTAATACTTATTCCACTAATTTAGGGAATTACTCTGTGATGGTATATGATGAAAATTCAATAAGTAATGATATAGAAATTGTAGGTGGAAGTGCTTTAGTCGAAACTATAAGTGATGAAAATACTTATTTACTAAGCTATACATTAAAAAATAACTCTAATAATAATATATTGATAGAAAAAATTAATTTAAATTCTTCGGATAAACTGTCTATAGATTTTGATAGTGTAAATTTATGCCCAAATGAGGAAAGAGATATAGATTTTACTTTGACACTTGATAAGTCAGTATCAAATTCAATAATAAAACCATCAATAATAGGAAAATCTAATGGCAAAACAATAGAGACTTTAGGAACTAGTATTCTTGTAGTAGATCCCGTTTCAATAGAGAAATTATATGAATTAATAAATACTAATTAATTATAAAAAATAATCGATTATATAACTTAAAAAAGAAATGTCATATTTAATGGCATTTCTTTTTTTATGCAGATTTAAGGTTTTTTATATTAATAGATATCAAAAATAATAACTAATCATTATTTTTAATAAATACCTCATCATTTTTACAAGTTCTAATAAACATCCACAAACAAACAAGTGCAGCTGCAATTTCAGATACAGGGAAGGTAATCCAAATTCCAGTAAGCTCAATTGCTTTATAAAAGAACATAGAAACTGGGATAATTATTATACATTGTCTTACAAGAGAAATTGCCAAGCTGTAAGTTCCTTTTCCGATTGATTCATACATCGCAGAAAATAAGAAACCAAGGCTCATTATACGAAGTGTTACAACTCCAAGACTCATCATATTTTCTGATGCACTAAACATTGAAAGTAATTGTCTTGGTATAAACATAAACAATAATAAACCAATTAACATAAGCACAACAGAAACAATAAGACTTATCTTCAATGTTTCAATAATTCTACCCCTATCTTTGGCTCCATAATTAAATCCAATAATAGGTCTAATACCTTGAACTAACCCATTTACAGGCATGGTGATAAATGTTTGAAGTCTGTAATAAATACCGTAAATCGAAACGGCAGTATTCGAGAATTTTACTAAAACAGAATTAAGTGCAATTGTAAGAATAGAAGAAATTGAAATCATAAGCGCCGATGGAATTCCAACTGCATATATCTGCTTGATAATGTTCCAATCGAATTTAAATAGTTTTAAATCGATTTTTAATACGCTATCGTTTCTGATGAAAAATATAAGTAGTATAAGGAATGATACTATTTGACCAATTACAGTGGCTATTGCGGCTCCAGTAACACCAAGTTTCGGCATTCCAAACCAGCCAAATATAAATATTGGATCTAGAATTATATTTAAGATAGCCCCAATTATTTGTGAAATAGTTGGTAGCAACATTTTTCCTGTTGCTTGAAAAACTTTTTCAAAAGTAAGTTGAAAAAATAAAGAGAATGAAAGCAACACTACTATATAAGTGTAACTACATCCATCGGAAAAAATTGCATCATTGTTAGCATAAATTCTGAAAAATGGCTTGATAAATAATAGCCCCAAGATGATAAATAAAACAGAATGTGCAAGAGCTAAAATCATAGAGTGGGTAACAGTATTATTTGCCTCATCAATATTATCAGCCCCTAAATTTCTAGAGATATAAGAATTAATCCCAACACCTACACCGACAGAAACAGCTAATAATATATATTGGATTGGAGTGGCAAGCGATACTGCAGTTAGTGCATTTTCACCGAGTTTTGCGACAAAAATGCTATCGACTATGTTATACATAGATTGCACAAACATAGAGACTATAGGTGGACATCCCATAGTAAAAATTAAAGAAGCAATCGGTTTAGTCCCCATTTGGTTTTGATTTGTTTTTTCCATTTAACGACCCCCTTATTAAATAAATATTTCTTTGAAACATATAAAAGAAATCATAATCAAAAATGAGTATAATTTTATATATGTTATAAAAAAAAGGCTATATATCAGCTCATTTTTGTTCAGAAACGAGAAAATATATAGCCTTTTAGTATTTCTACTAGTTAGCAATTAAATTATATCATATAATATAAGTAGTAATCAATCAAACTAAAATAAAAAGAAATAACTACGTTAAAGTTATTTATAGTTTGTTAAATAGGTATTATTAAAAAGGTACGAAATAATAAAATTTTATATCAACTTTTGGAAATAATGACTTATTTAATTGATAATTTATGGCAATCTATTGACATAAAAATGTAAAAATGATAACCTACTAACAGAATACAAATAACTTTTAATTTTAGTCCGGTGAGGCTAAAAAAGGAGGATAAAAATGTTAAAATCAAGAAATTTGGTCCAACCAGAAGACTTTTCAATTAAAGAAATAGATGAAATTTTAGATTTGGCTCAACAAATCATGGCTAATCCTGACAAATATTCTGAAGTTTGTAAGGGAAAATTATTAGCTACATTATTTTACGAACCATCAACTAGAACTAGACTTAGTTTTGAATCAGCGATGAAGAGATTAGGTGGAAATGTTGTAGGATTTTCAGAACCTGGCTCATCATCAGTATCTAAAGGAGAATCACTAGCTGATACAATAAGAACAGTATCTGGATATGTTGATATAATCGCGATGAGACATCCAATCGCAGGCTCAGCATCAGAAGCAATAAAATATGCTGAAGTACCTTTTATCAACGCAGGAGATGGTGGAAATCAACATCCAACTCAAACACTAACAGATTTACTAACAATAAAAACATTAACAGGAAGATTAGATAACCACGTAATAGGACTATGTGGGGATTTAAAATACGGAAGAACAGTACATTCACTTGTAAGAGCAATGAATAGATACAACGACAGCAAATTTGTATTTATAGCTCCAGAACAATTAAGAATGCCTGGATATGTAAAACAACATTTAAAAAATCATGTTTATTATGAAACTGCAAGCTTAGATGATGCAATACCAAGCTTAGATCTTTTATATATGACAAGAATTCAAAAAGAAAGATTTGCAGATTTAGAAGAATATGAATTATTAAAAGACTGTTATAGATTAGATGCAGAAAAAATGAACAAAGCATCAGAAAATATGTTAGTAATGCATCCATTACCAAGAGTAAACGAAATCGCAACAGAAGTAGACGACGACAAAAGAGCAGTATATTTCCAACAAGCTAAGTTTGGAATGTATGTAAGAATGGCTTTAATAATGAAACTTTTAGGGGTAGATGTAGAGGAGTAAAATAATGTACAAAATAATAGAGAACGCATACGTAGGAGAAGATATGTACCAAATGAAGGTACAAGGAGAATTCAAAGGAGAAATGGGTCAGTTTTATATGCTTAGAGCATGGGATATGTATCCAACCCTATCAAGACCCATCAGTATTCACGATATAGACGAAAACAGTATAACTTTTTTATATAAAGTAGTTGGCGAAGGGACAAAAATATTTAGCAGATTGACACCTGGAGACAGCATAAAATTAGAAGGACCTTATGGTAGTGGGTACCAAAAGGTAGAAGGTAAAGTTGCATTAGTAGGAGGCGGAATCGGAGTAGCACCTCTATACTTAGTAGCAAAAAATATACCAAATAGTGACGCATATTTAGGTTTTAGAAATGAACCTATATTAATAGATAAATACGAAGAAGTTTGTGATAATGTCAAAACTGCAATAGGAAGCACTTTTGTTACAGACATAATAAACACAGAAGAATACGACTATATATTAACTTGTGGTCCAACACCAATGATGAAGGTATTAATGGACAAAGTTGAAAAAACAAATGCCGAAAAGGGAACAAACACAAGAGTAATGGTATCTCTTGAAAATAGAATGGCATGTGGTATGGGGGCATGTCTTGTATGTACTTGTAAAACTCAAGGTGGAAACAAAAAGACTTGTAAAGATGGTCCAGTATTCTGGGGAGAGGATGTGATTTTTTAATGGCTGATTTAAGTGTAAAATTTAAAGATTTAACTTTTAAAAATCCAATAATAATGGCATCTGGTACTTTTGGATTTGGAAAAGAGTATAACGAGGTTTACGACATATCACAATTAGGTGGAGTAAGTGGTAAGGGGCTTACATTAAATGCAAAACCAGGAAACAACGGAATAAGAGTTTGGGAAACGCCATCAGGAATGATAAACAGTGTAGGACTTGAAAATCCAGGGGTAGAAGGATTTATAGAAAAAGAACTTCCTTTCTTTGAAAAATTAGACCTAATAAGAATTGCAAACGTAGGGGGAGGATGTTTAGAGGACTACATAAAAGGTGTTGAACTTTTAAACGATAAAGACATAGACATAATCGAATTAAATATTTCTTGCCCAAATGTTAAAGCAGGTGGGATGGCATTCGGAATAAAAAGCGAAGTTGCGAGAGAAGTTGTAAGAGAAGTTAGAGCAGTTTGCAAAAAGCCTCTAGTGATTAAACTTTCACCAAATGCAGAAGACATAGTAGAAATGGCAAAAGTTTGTGAAGAAGAAGGGGCAGACGGTGTATCTTTAGTAAATACATTTAAAGCTCTTGCAATAGATATAAAAAATAGAAAACCTGTATTTGAAAATGTATATGCAGGATTATCAGGTCCAGCTATAAAACCAATAGCACTTAGAATGGTGCATGAAGTTTGTAAAAATGTAAGCATACCAGTATTCGGTATGGGAGGAATAACGACTGCTGAAGATGCTATAGAATTTATAATGGCAGGGGCAACTTGTGTTCAAGTTGGAACAGCGAACTTTATGAATCCAAAAGTAGGACTTGAAATAATAGAGGGAATAAATAATTTCATGGAAAAAGAGGGGATAAAATCTCTAGATGAAATAAGGGGAATAATATAGTTATCGGTTGATACAAAGCGGAATTTAATTAACCTAGAAAATTAGAAATATAAAATTTTAAAAATAATAAATTAAAAAATAAACCTTAAAACCTTAAAATAAATTAAAAATATAAATTAAAAAATAACTTAAAACAAAGAGTAAACTAAAATTATCGGAGGAATATAAAAATGAGTAAAGTAGATGTAGTAGAAATATTAAAGAAAAGTGATGCATTATTAGAAGGACATTTCTTATTATCTTCAGGAAAACACAGTAACAGATATGTGCAATGTGCAAAAGTTTTAAGATACCCAGAATATGCAGCAGAAGTACTAAGCACAGTAGTTGATCAAATAAAAGATTTAGATATAGATTTAGTAGTTGGGCCAGCTATGGGTGGAGTAATAGTTTCTTATGAATTAGGAAGACAATTAAACAAAGAAGCAGTATTCACTGAAAGAAAAGACGGAGTAATGCAATTAAGAAGAGGATTTGAAGTTAAACCAGGGGCTAAAATAATAATATCAGAAGATGTTGTAACTACTGGAAAATCAACTTTAGAAACTAAAAAAGCACTAGAAGAATTAGGCGGAGAAGTTATCGGTGTTGCTTGTATAGCAGATAGAACAAGTGCTCCAATAGGAATGCCAATATACAGTGCTATAAAATTAGACATACAAGTTCATGAAGCTGATGATTGCCCTTTATGCAAAGAAGGAAAAATAGAATTAGTTAAACCAGGAAGTAGAGAATTCAAAGAAATAGGAATGTAATCACAGTTAATTTAAGTCATAAGTATATAAAAGAGGTTGCCAAATTAGGCAGCCTCTTTTAATTCTAAGGAAAATTTTATTTATAATAGAAAAAGAGGCTTATAGCCTCATAATAAACCACACATTTTACACGTGGTTATAATTAAAATTTAATTGTCACATTTAATAAATTATTTGCATCGCCAGCTGTTTTTATAGCAGTTTCGATTTCATCTAAAGGAAACTCATGGGTAATTATTTTTTCTATATCCCATTTTCCACTTTTCATAATATCTATAACATCTTGTACATCTTCGGGTATATATCCACCAGAGCCTATAATACTTTTTTGTGAATAAATTAAATGTAAAAGATTAAGGTTACGGATAGATTTATTAACAGCTACACATACAAAGCGACTTTCTATTTTGCCTTGCTCCATAAATATATCCAAGATTTCATCAGCTCCACTAGCATCAATAAAACCATCTATATTGGCAACTTCTCCATTTAATGAAGATGCACTTGCAAGCCCAATTGTACCACAACCAAACACAACAAAATTTTCACCTTGTTTTGGTTGTGCACGTCTTGCAGCTCTGCACCCAACTGTAAATGCTTCAATAAGACAAGCGACTTTATCAGAGATAGAATCATCAATATTATATAAAGAATAATTTTTCTTTGCATTTGGAATCTTTATATATTCAGAAAATCCACCAATTGTTCCTGCTCGTTTTGTATCTCCAGTTGCAAAACGAGGGTATGGATAAACACGTTCACTGACTTTAAATTCTGTGACTTTATCTCCATAATTAATATTATGGTTGTATATAATAATTGAATCAATCATCAATACTGCGATTTGTGTTGGAATAATAAAAAGGGGTGCTTTATGAATAAGAAAAATAATCATAGATTTCGTGAAACAGAAATTCGTATGCAAACATCAATGCTAGAAATTATGAAAAACACAGAATTAAAAAAAATAGCAGTAAAGAAAATATGTGAAAAAGCAGGGGTAAATCGCTCTACATTCTATGCACATTTTATTGATATTTACGATATGCTCGATAAAATGCAAATAGAATTGAGGAAGGAACTATTAGAGAGTTATAAGGATGCAGGAAAATATACTATATTTTCACAAGAATCGTTTATATTCTTTCTAAAACATATAAAAAAACATAAATACTTTTATAAAATCAATTTAAGTACAAGAAATACTTTTCCGATTTAAGACGGATATGAAGAGGTATTAAATATAATAAAACCTAGATGCGAAAAACATGGTATTAATGATGAAGAAGAGATACTATATTATTTTATATATTTTCAAGCTGGATTTACTATGATTTTAAAGCATTGGGTAGATACTGATTGTATAGCTAGTGAAGAAGAAATCGCAGCTATAATAAAAAAATGTATACCAAATATATTTACTGAAATATAACGAAAAAACAATAAAAACATACAATACTTTATTTGAATTTATCAATATTTTTACGGAAACTACAATAATTGACATTAAAAGAGTGTGATGTTAGAATCTTAAATGCAACCTAGTGTAAAAATTTAAACTATATTTTAATTTAAAATATAGAAATTCATAAATTTACGAATTTCTATTTACATATAATACGGATAAATGCTTAATATATGTAAAAACTAATTATTGTTAAATAAATATAAAGAAGTAAACTTAAGAAAGGTAAAGGCCAAATGAAAATATTAATAAATTTATTAGGTATTGCAGTAGTTATGGGCATTATGTATTTGTTATCATCTAGCAAAAAGGATATACCATACAAAACAGTAATAAAAGCCTTTTTAATTCAAGTTCTAATAGCTTTCATATTAGTAAAATTCTCTTTAGGAAGACTTGTAATTGAAAAAGTATCTGCTGTAGTAACACAAGTATTAAGTTATGGTGCTGAAGGTATTACATTCGTATTTGGAAGTCTTGCTGATGCATCATCGCCAACCGGATCTATTTTCGGTATACAAACATTAGGAAATATAATCTTTATTTCAGCATTAGTAGGTGGTTTATATTACCTAGGAATATTAGGATTTATAGTTAAAATAATAGGAACAATCGTTGGGAAACTATTAGGAACAAGTAAAGTTGAAAGTTTCGTAGCAGTTGCCAATATGTTCTTAGGACAAACAGAAAGTCCAATATTAGTAAGTAAATATCTAGGATCTATGACAGAAAGTGAAATAATGGTTGTTTTAATATCTGGAATGGGTAGTATGTCTGCTACAATAATAGGTGGATATGTTGCATTAGGAATACCTATGGAATATATCTTAATAGCAAGTGCATTAGTTCCATTTGGAAGTATAGCGATATCAAAAATGTTATTACCAGAATTAGAAGAAGCACAAAATATTGAAGATGTAAGCATAGATAATAAAGGTGATAATGAAAATCTTATAGGAGCTATAGCAGAAGGTGCAATGAATGGTCTTCAAAGTGCTTTAGCAATAGGAGCATCTTTAATAGCTATAATCGGTTTAGTAGCATTAGTAAATGGTATCCTAGGTGTATTTGGTATAACTCTACAACAAATATTCTCATATATATTCTCACCAATAGGATTCTTAATGGGACTTGATGGAGGAGAGATACTTAGAGCAGGACAATTATTAGGTGAAAAATTAGTATTAAATGAATTTGTTGCATTCCAATCATTAGGAGAAGTAATAAAATCATTAGACTATAGAACTGGTTTAGTTATGGCTATTTCACTTTGTGGTTTTGCAAATATATCAAGTATGGGAATTTGTATATCAGGTATATCTGCATTATGTCCAGATAAAAGAAAAGTTCTATCAAAATTAGCATTTAAAGCTATGATAGGTGGATTTGCAGTAAGTGTGTTAAGTTCAATGGTAGTTGGATTAATAACACTATTCTAAAATTAATTTATTTAGGAAGTGATAGATATGAAAAAATACAATAGAGTCTTTGTCTTAGTAATTGATTCATTAGGAATAGGACAAGATGATACTTCTAAAAACTATGGAGATATAAATGTAGATACATTACTACATATATCAGAATCAGTAGATTCATTCAAAATACCGAATCTACAAAAACTTGGATTAGCAAACCTACATCCAATAAAACATGTTGATAAAATAGAACATCCACTAGGTTATCAAATGAAACTTAAAGAAGCTAGTATAGGGAAAGATACAATGACTGGTCACTGGGAGATGATGGGACTTCATATAACAAAACCATTTAAGACTTTCACAGATACAGGATTCCCACAAGAATTACTAGATGAATTAACAGAAAAAACAGGTCACAAAATAGTAGGAAACAAAAGTGCAAGTGGAACAGAGATACTAGACGAACTTGGTGAACACCAAATGAAAACTGGTGATATGATAGTTTACACTTCAGCAGATTCTGTTTTACAAATATGTGGGCATGAAGAAACTTTTGGTCTAGATGAACTTTACAGATGTTGTGAAATAGCTAGAGAATTAACTCTTAGAGATGAATACAAAGTAGGTAGAGTAATCGCAAGACCATACGTTGGAACAGGAAAAGGACACTTCACTCGTACAAGCAACAGACATGACTATGCATTAAAACCATATGGAAGAACTGTTTTAAACGAGCTAAAAGACAACGGATATGACGTTATATCTGTAGGAAAAATAAGCGATATATACGATGGTGAAGGAATAACTGAATCTAACAAATCTAAATCTTCTGTTCATGGAATGGAACAAACATTAGAAATAATGGATAAAGATTTTAAAGGATTATGTTTTGTAAACTTAGTTGATTTCGATGCTTTATGGGGACACAGAAGAAATCCTGTTGGATATGCTCAAGAACTTGAAAAATTCGACGTTAACTTAGGAAAAGTTATAGATAAATTAGGGGAAGATGATTTATTAATAATAACTGCAGACCATGGTAATGATCCAACATATGAAGGAACTGACCACACTCGTGAATACGTTCCATTCTTAGCTTATTCACCAGCTATGAAAAAAGGTGGAATATTAGAAGAAAAAGATACTTTTGCAACGATAGGTGCAACAATAGCTGACAACTTCAATATAAATATGCCAGAAAACACAATAGGGACATCAGTATTAGAAGAACTTGTATAATAAGTAATTTCAATACTAAAATTAAGAAAAAACTAATCAATATAGTTAGTTTATAAATAAATTAAAATATAGGTAAAAGGCAATATAAGCTAAAGAAAGTAGGTAGTATAATGAATACAGCAGAAATATTAAAACACGTGGATCATACATTATTAAAGCCAGTAGCAACATGGGAAGATATACAAAAAATATGTGATGAATCAATAGAATACAACACAGCATCAATATGTATACCAGCTTGTTACATATCTCGTATAAATGAAAAATACGGAGATAAAGTTAACATATGTACAGTAGTAGGGTTCCCTGTTGGATACTCAACAACAGAAGCAAAAGTTTTAGAGGCTAAACAAGCTATAGAAAACGGAGCAAACGAAGTAGATATGGTAATAAACATATCAGATGTTAAAAATGGAGATTATGACAAAGTTACAGCTGAGATTAAAGCAATAAAAGAAGCTGTAGGAGATAAAATATTAAAAGTTATAATCGAAACTTGTTTCTTAACAGAAGAAGAAAAAATAGCTATGTGTAAATGTGTTACAGATGCAAAAGCAGACTACATAAAAACATCAACTGGATTTGGAACTGCTGGTGCAACTATAGAAGATATAAAATTATTCAAACAACACATAGGAGAAAATGTAAAAATAAAAGCTGCAGGTGGAGTTAAAACTGTAGAAGACCTTGAAATGTTTATAAATGAAGGTTGTGAAAGAATAGGAACAAGTTCTGCAATAAACTTAATAAAAGGTAAAGAAGCACAAGGATACTAAAATAAAGAGGAAATAGATATGCGTTTTGTAGATGTTATAAATAAAAAAAGATATAACGAAGAATTAACAGACCAAGAAATTCAATTTTTTGTAGATGGTGTAACAGATGGATCTATACCTGATTATCAAATAAGTTCATTACTTATGGCTATAGTTTTAAATGGAATGAACGAAAGAGAAACTTCATACTTAGCTAAAGCTATGATGAACAGTGGTGATGTAATAGACTTATCTTCAATAGAAGGTATAAAAGCTGACAAACACTCAACTGGTGGAGTTGGCGATAAAACATCAATGGCATTAGGTCCACTAGTTGCAGCTTGTGGATTAAAAGTAGCAAAAATGTCTGGTCGTGGACTTGGACATACAGGTGGAACACTTGACAAATTAGAATCTATAGAAGGATTCAATTGTTTCTTAACAGAAGAACAATTCAAAAAACAAGTTTCAGAAGTTGGAATAGCTATAATAGGTCAAACTGGAGATTTAGTACCAGCTGACAAAAAATTATATGCTTTAAGAGACGTTACTGGAACTGTTGAATCTATTCCGCTAATTGCATCATCAATAATGTCTAAAAAATTAGCATCTGGTTCAGATACTATATTATTAGACGTTAAATATGGTGAAGGTGCATTTATGCATACTATAGAAGATGCAACAAAATTAGCAGAAGCTATGATATCTATAGGAAATAGCTTAGGTAGAAATACAATGGCTATGATAACAGATATGAACCAACCTTTAGGAAACACTATAGGTAATGCAATTGAAATAAGAGAAGCAATAGAGACATTAAAAGGTCATGGACCAGCAGATTTCACAGAACTTTGTATGCAAGCTGCTGAAATAATGCTAATTCAAGGAAAAGTTGCGAAAGATAAAGACGAAGCTAGGGTGATGTTAGATGAAGCAGTATCTTCAGGAAGAGCATTCGAAGTATTTAAAGAAATGGTTAAAGCTCAAGGTGGTAACGTAGATATGATAGAAAATCCAGCGTTATTACCACAATCTAAGTTTAAAACAGAGATAAAAAGCAAAGAATCAGGAAATGTTAAATTACTTCACTCAGAAAAACTTGGTATACTAGCTATGCAACTTGGTGCAGGTAGAGCAACTAAAGAAGAAGATGTAAATCATGCTGTTGGAATCGAGCTTGCTTGCAAACGTGGAGATAAAGTTAATGAAGGTGAAACAATATGCGTTGTTTATCACGATGAAGAACTAAAACCACAATGGATTGATGAACTTTATCATGCATTTGAATTAACTGATGAGGAAGTTGCACCTCAACCAATAATAGAAAAAGTATTATCATAATTTAAATATAAAAATTATACAAATTTATGATTATATTTTAGATATAAATAGGATATTAGAATAGATTATCTATTTTAATATCCTATTTTTTTTAATTCTAAGGAAAATCTACATTATCTGGTTTGTGGATAATGTAGATTTTCCAACTTATTACCTGAAGCAACGGACGAAGTCGTTGGCGCCATGAGCGAAGCGAATTTTGATAAAAATCTTATAATTTATCTTAAAAATTTAATATAAAGGTAATTTTTTCATAATAGAATTATATATAAATTAATTGATAGTACATATACAATAAATTTTATATGTAAAAATAAATAAATGTAAATCGATAAGTGTAAAATAGAAAGCAAATGTTTGCAAAAATGATAAAAATTGGTTAATATATATAAGGCAGAAAAAATTACAAAGGGAGATTTTTATGGGGAATAAAATGAAAAAGAGTAAGCTGCTAAAATTTATAGGGATGATTTTAGTTTTAGCGGTAGTAGTTTTTTCGAGTATTATGGCATATAAAGAGGTTATAATACCTAAAAAATACAATAAATATATAGAATTAGGGAATGAACATATAGCTGAAGAACATTATAGACAAGCAATATATGATTTTGAGAGTGCACTTAGGATAGATAAAAATAGTATAGAAGCACTCTTGGGACTCTCCAAAAGTTATGTAGGGATAAGTGATGATGAAAAAGTTAAAGAATGTGTTATGAAAGCACAATCTTTAGATTTAAAGGATGAAAACTTAGTTTTAGAAATTTTAGACATAGTGAGTAAAAATGACAGAGAAACGATAAGAACAGTTGTTGAAAATTATATAGAAGAAGTCGGATATGATAATGTATCAGAAAGATTTCAATTAACTGTATTTCAAATGACAAATAAGAATGAATTAAGTGAATGTATTGATAGAGCTGAAACCATCTACAAAAAATTAGATAGAGGCAAGGTTAATAATGAGTTATTAGACTATAAAGTAACATTAGATGCGTATATAAAAACAGGAAAAGAAGTTAATGATGGGTATTTTTATACACAAGATGAAGTTAATCAAATGACAGAAGCATTGAAAAAACTGATATCTAGATTTAGTGAGGTTTAGCAGGGATTAACTGCTTTGATCTAATATATATAACGAGGGAGAAATTTATGAACAACAATCAATCAAAAAACGCAACCCATTAATTATTGTGGTAGCAATTGTAGCTTTAATGGCAGTAGCATTTTCAGGAATTACTGTCTATGCTAAGGTTATACAACCTAAAAAATACGGGGAATATATTGAGCAAGGGAATCAATATTTCTTCTTATTTCCCAGATAAGGCACAAGAAATAAGAAATTATAGAAATGCTTTTGAACAAGAAAAATATAATAGAGAACAAAGTGCAATTGAAGATGCTAAATTAGCTGGTGGCGGAAATGGATGGGTCTTAGATGTAATAAGTCAGAATAGAGATAGTGCCAGAGAGAAATGCTATGAAGTAATAAATAAATATATGTAAAAACAAAAACTTCAGCCAAAACAGGCTGAAGTTTTTTTATTTAATATTATAATTAAGTTATTTATAAGCTAATATTGATATAAATAATATATAAGTTGATAAATTTAGGGGTGAATAATATGAAAATAAAAATTTTTAAAGATTTTATTGGAGACGGATTTGAAACTACAGAGATAGAAAATACGGTAAATAATTTTATAAAAGACAAGCAAGTTATTGATATAAAGCCAACTATGATTTATGATCATGAAATTGGAGAAGGATTTATAACTATAACTATATTGTATGATGATATTAAAAATAAAAATAACGATTATAAGTTATTGTAATTAATCTACCTAACCAGGGTATAATTAAAATAATAGTAAAAAATAGATAAAGTAAGAGGAGAAATCATAATGAAAGTAACACAACAAGGTAACACTGTAATATTAGAAGACGTAAAAAATTTTAACCCTAAACATATATTTGAATGTGGACAATGTTTCAGATGGATAAAACAAGAAGATGACTCATACACAGGTGTGGCAATGGGCAAAGTGATAAACGTTAAACAAGAAGGAAACAAAATATATTTAGATAATACAACAAAAGAAGATTTTGATAACATATGGTATGACTACTTCGACTTAGGAAGAGATTATGAATCAATGGTAAATACATTAAAAGTAATGGATGAGCATTTAGAAAAGGCTACAGAATTTGGCGAAGGAATAAGAATATTAAAACAAGATGGATGGGAAATGCTTATTTCTTTCATAATATCTGCAAATAATAGAATTCCAATGATACAAAGAGCTATAAATAACTTATCAAAAAACTTTGGAACATATATAGGAGAGTATAAAAATCAAGAATATTATGCATTCCCGACACCACAACAATTAAACAAAGCAACTATAGAAGAAATTAGAGCATGTTCAACAGGATTTAGAGATAAATATATAAAATCAACTGCTCAAATAGTAAATGATGAAAATATAGATGTACTAGAATATAGAAAATTACCAACGGCTGAATGTTTAAAAGAATTACTTAAATTTAATGGAGTTGGTCCAAAAGTAGCTGATTGTATAGCTTTATTTGGTATGCAAAAATACGATACATTCCCTGTTGATGTTTGGGTAAAGAGAGTAATGCAAGAATTCTACGTTGAAGAGGATTTAAGTTTAACTAAAATTAGAAAATTTGGTATAGAGAAATTCGGAGATTTAGCAGGATTTGCACAACAATATTTATTCTATTATGCAAGAGAATTTGGTATAGGAAGATAATTTTTATAAAAGTAATAGAGGATATATTAAAACAAAAAAGAATATATAAAAGCATGCGAAATTTTATTTGAAAAAATTTACTGTAAACTCATAATAATTTGAAAAAAAATCCAATTATAGGTTGAAAAAATGAGTAAAATAGTATAATATAATAATTGTTAGCACTCTTGGTTAAAGAGTGATAAAATTGGAAAATAATAAATAAATTCTATACAAAAAGAATTTTTAAGATGTACTTAACACAAAGATTTTTATATAAATAGGAGGAATGGGACATGAAAATAAGACCATTAGCAGACAGAGTTGTCATTAAAAAATTTGAAGCTGAAGAAAAAACTGCAAGCGGTATAGTATTACCAACAGCAGCTAAAGAACAACCACAAATGGCTGAAGTTATAGAAGTAGGACCAGGTGGTATAGTAGATGGAAACGAAGTAAAAATGGAAGTTAAAGTAGGAGATAAAGTTATCTTCTCTAAATACGCTGGAAACGAAATAAAAGCAGATGGGGAAAATTACATAATATTAAGACAAAGCGATATATTAGCTATAGTAGAATTATAATATTATAAGTAGGAGGATGAATTAACATGCCAAAAGAAATTAAATTTGCAGAAGATACTAGAAGAGCTCTTGAAAGAGGGGTAAATAAATTAGCAGATACAGTTAAAGTTACATTAGGACCAAAAGGTAGAAATGTTATACTTGATAAAATGTATGGTGTTCCACTAATAACAAATGATGGTGTAACAATAGCTAAAGAAATAGAATTAGAAGACAGATTTGAAAATATGGGTGCTCAACTTGTTAAACAAGTTGCAACTAAAACTAATGATGTAGCTGGTGATGGGACTACTACAGCAACAGTTTTAGCTCAAGCAATCATAAGAGAAGGTCTTAAAAACGTAACAGCTGGAGCAAACCCAATCTTAATAAGAAAAGGTATAGCTAAAGCTGTAGAAGTAGCAGTTGAAGAATTAAAAAATCAATCAAGAATAGTTGAAACTGACGAAGCAATAGCTCAAGTTGGTGCTGTATCTTCAGGTGATGATGAAATAGGTCAATTAATAGCTGAAGCAATGAAAGTTGTTGGTAGAGATGGTGTTATAACTGTTGAAGAATCAAAAACTATGAAAACTGAATTAGACACTGTTGAAGGTATGCAATTTGACAGAGGATTTGTTTCTGCATACATGGTAACAGATGTTGATAAAATGGAAGCTGTTTTAAACGATCCTTTCATATTAATAACTGACAAGAAAATATCTAATATTCAAGAAATATTACCATTACTTGAACAATTAGTTAAAACAGGTAAAAAATTATTAATAATAGCTGAAGACGTTGAAGGTGAAGCATTATCTACATTAGTAGTTAATAAATTAAGAGGAACATTTGATGTTGTTGCTGTTAAAGCTCCTGGATTCGGTGACAGAAGAAAACAAATGTTAGAAGATATAGCAATACTTACTGGAGGTACAGTAATATCTTCAGAAGTTGGTTACGAATTAAAAGAAGCTGACTTAAGCATGTTAGGTAGAGCATCTTCAATAAAAGTAACAAAAGATAGCACTACAATAGTTGATGGAGCTGGAGAAAAAGCTAACATAGAAAACAGAATAAACCAAATAAAACATTTAGCTGAAGAAACTACTTCTGATTTTGATAGAGAAAAATTAATGGAAAGACTAGCTAAATTATCTGGTGGAGTTGCAGTAGTTAAAGTTGGTGCAGCTACAGAAGTTGAAATGAAAGAAAAGAAATTAAGAATAGAAGATGCTTTAAATGCAACTAAAGCTGCTGTTGAAGAAGGTATAGTTGCTGGTGGTGGTACTGCACTTGTAAGTGTTATACCAGCAGTAGAAAAATTAATATCTGAATTAGATGGCGAAGAAGCTATAGGTGCTAAAATAATAAGAAAAGCATTAGAAGAACCATTAAGACAAATAGCAATAAATGCAGGTCTTGAAGGTGCTGTAATAGTACAAAATGTAATAAATGCAGATCCAGAAGTAGGATTTGATGCATATAAAGAAGAATATGTAAACATGATAGAAGCTGGTATAGTTGACCCAACTAAAGTTACTAGAAGTGCTTTACAAAATTCTTCATCAATAGCAAGTGTATTCTTAACTACTGAAGCAGCAGTTGCAGAAATTCCTCAAAAAGAAGATCCAGCGGCAGCAGTTGGTGGCGGAATGCCAGGAATGATGTAATCTAACTCATTATATTAAAATTTAAAATATCGACTCGAAATTAATGCGCTATATCATAATAGTTTTGTGATATGGTGCTTTTTTTATTTTAGAAAATCTATTGAGATTAAATGGAGATTAGGTATTTAAAATTTATATAACGTATAGGAAATTATACTTATAAATTGTATAAACTAGGTAAAAGGATATTTCTAAATAAAGATGTAAGTGTTACAATATATGTAAATTATAAGGGAAATATATGGTGATATTATCATAGAGAAAGGGGCACAAAGTTAATATGGATGTAAAAAAATTATTAGAAGCAGTTAAAAATGATGAAATAGATATAGATACAGCGATAACTAAATTAAAAGATTTACCTTATGAAGATTTAGGTTATGCAAATATAGACCATCACAGAGAGATTAGAAATGGGTTCCCAGAAGTCATTTACTGTGAAGGAAAAACAGATGAACATATAATAGGGATAGTAGATGTTTTACTTAAAAAACAAAGCAATGTACTTGGAACAAGATGCAGAAAAGAGACTGCTGAAAAATTAAAACAGATATACGACAATGTGGAATATGATGAATTATCGAGAGTATTAATGATAAAAAATCATGAGATTGAAGTGGTAGGAAAGGGTACTATAGCAATACTTGCAGCAGGTACATCAGATATAGCAGTGGCGGATGAGGCTTATTATACTGCTAAATTTTTAGGAAATAAAGTAGAGCGAATATATGATGTAGGTGTAGCTGGGATACATAGATTATTAAATAAAAGATACCTTATTGAACAAGCAAGGGTAATAGTTGCTGTGGCAGGGATGGAAGGCGCATTACCAAGTGTTGTTGGAGGAATGGTAGATGTACCAGTAATCGCTGTTCCAACATCAGTTGGATATGGTACAAGTTTTAATGGACTTACTGCGCTTTTAGCAATGTTAAACAGTTGTGCATCTGGAATATCTGTAGTCAATATAGATAATGGATTTGGAGCAGGATATTTAGCTGCTACTATAAATAAATTAAAATAATTATAAATATTGTGGGAATTGAGAAAATTGAATTGATATTATAAATTAAAAACAAATTAAAGTAATTTGTGAAAATATAAAAAATATTATTCGAGTAAAATAATATAGAAATAATCGATATAAATAAATAATTTATTAAATATATAAAAATACATAATAAAACAATACGGGGAGAAAATACATGCAAGAAGAAAAGATTTTATATTTTGATATTATAAGTGGAATATCAGGGGATATGACTTTAGCAACATTACTAAATCTAGGAGTTCCAAAGGAAATATTTTTAAAAGAGTTGGACAAATTAAACCTAAACAAAGAATACAAAATAGAAATAAATGATAAATTTGAAAATGGAATAAGAGGAACAAACGTAAATGTTATAGTAAATGAAGGTCATGTACATAGAAACTTGATAGATATATATGACATAATCGACAATAGTACATTAAACGACAAAATAAAACAAAATGCGAAAGATATCTTTATGGAAGTTGCAAAAGCAGAAGCAAAGGTACATGGGACATCTATCGACAAAATACATTTCCATGAAGTTGGAGCAATGGATTCAATAATCGATATAGTAGGTTCATGTATACTAATAGATTTACTATGCATAGACAAAATATATGCGACAAAAGTACCATTAGGATCAGGTTTTGTTAAGTGTGCACATGGAATAATTCCAGTACCAGCACCAGCAGTCGTAGAAATATTAAAAGACGTACCAGTTAAATTTAACAATGTATCAGGTGAATGTACAACTCCAACAGGAGCAGCAATTATAAAAACTATGTGTGATAAATTTATAGACGAAATTGAATTTGAAACTAAACAAATAGGATATGGAATCGGACATAAAAAATTTGAAGTTCCAAACATGCTAAGAACATTTATAGGTGTAAAAAAAAAAAGAATATAGTCTGGGAGATTAATGTAAATATAGACGACATGTCTTCAGAAATATATTCTCACATATACGAACAAATTTTAAAGCAAGGTGCATTAGATATATATACAGAAAGTATTTTTATGAAGAAAAATAGACCTGCATATAAGATTTGTATACTGTGCAAAGAAGAAGATTTACAAAAACTTATAAACCTCTTAATCCTTGAAACATCAACGTTTGGAGTGAGATATCATAAGCTAGAAAGAACGGTTATAGATAGAAAATTTGAAAGAATAAATACAAAATACGGTGACATACAAATAAAGTTAGGTTACTTAAATAATAAACTAATTAAAGCGACACCAGAGTATGAAGATTGTAAAATAATGGCTAAAAGGGAAAACATACCTCTAGTTAAAGTTTTTCAAGAAATAAATTATTTAATAGCCGAAAAATTTTTTTAAAATTGTTGACAACGTTCATTAATTTTGATAAATTAATATTCAATTAATTGAACAAATTAATTTAAATGAAAAAATAAAGCTAATTAATAAATCACTCGTATATGCTCAGTAATATGGTCTGAGAGTTTCTACCTAGATGCCGTAAATATCTAGACTATGAGTGGAATTATTATATCTGCGACATCTTTAAGTAAATCCGCCGGCCGATATTTATCCCAGCGGATTGGCTATATCAGTGATGTTAAAAGCCTTTATAGTAATTTCACTTTTGTTAAAATTGATGGAAGTTACTATAGAGGCTTTTTTGATATAATTTTTTAAATTTTATAAGATAAATGAATATATATTATTTTAAATAATAATTAAAATTACAATATTTAAAATATTTTAAAATTAACATAATCAATTAACTATGAAAGGGGTAATGTAAAATGGCAACTATCGTAAAAGAAGGTTTAACTTTCGATGACGTATTATTAATTCCACAGAAATCAGAAATAATACCATCACAAATCGATATTAAGACTAAATTAACAAAAGATATTGAACTAAATATTCCGTTAATGAGTGCTAGTATGGATACAGTTACAGAATCTAAAATGGCTATCTCTATGGCAAGACAAGGCGGTATCGGTATAATTCATAAAAACATGTCAATAGAAGAACAAGCTTCAGAAGTAGATAGAGTAAAAAGAAGTGAAAGTGGAGTAATAGTAGACCCATTCTCTTTATCTAAAGGTCACACAATTCAAGATGCAGATAACATAATGGCAAGATATAAAATATCAGGCGTTCCAATAGTAGATGAAAACAACATATTAATCGGTATAATTACGAATAGAGATATCAAATTCGAAACAGATATGACTAGACGTATAGAAGAAGCAATGACAACTAAAGAACATTTAGTAACTGCAAGAGAAGGTATAACTCTAGAAGAAGCTAAAGATATATTAGGTAAACATAGAATTGAAAAATTACCAATAGTTGATGAAGAAGGTCATTTAAAAGGATTAATAACTATAAAAGATATAGAAAAGAAAATTCAATACCCTAATTCAGCAAAAGATAAAAAAGGCAGACTGCTTTGTGGAGCAGGTGTAGGAATAACTAACGATTTATTAGAGAGAGTAGATGCTCTTTATAAAGCAAAGGTTGATATAATAGTTTTAGATAGTGCACATGGACATTCACAAAATGTAATAAATGCCCTTAAAAAAGTAAAGGCTGCATATCCTGATCTTCCGGTTATAGCGGGTAATGTTGCAACAGCAGCAGGTTGCGAAGATTTAATAAAAGCTGGTGCAGATTGTGTTAAAATAGGTATGGGACCTGGTTCTATATGTACAACAAGAGTAGTTGCTGGTATAGGTGTACCACAAATAACAGCTATAATGGATTGTTATGAAGTAGCTAAAAAATACGATATACCAATAATAGCAGACGGTGGTATCCAATATTCTGGAGATATCGTAAAAGCTTTAGCAGCAGGTGCTAATGTTTGTATGATGGGATCAATGTTCGCAGGAACTGAAGAAAGTCCAGGAGAAATAGTATTATATGCAGGTAGATCATACAAAACATACAGAGGTATGGGTTCTATAGCAGCTATGGAAGATGGTTCAAAAGATAGATACTTCCAATCAGGACAAAAGAAATTAGTTCCAGAAGGTGTAGAAGGTATGGTTGCTTACAAAGGGAAAGCAGAAGATATAGTATTCCAAATGATAGGCGGAATAAAATCAGGAATGGGATACTGTGGAGCACCTACAATTGAACAATTACAAGCTAATGCAGAGTTTGTAAAAATAACAGCAGCTTCTTTAAAAGAAAGTCATCCACACGACATAAAAATAACTAAAGAAGCACCAAATTATAGTACGCAAGGAGATATGATGTAATGAAACATGAATTAGTGCTTGTTATAGACTTCGGAGGTCAATACAATCAGTTAATAGCTAGGAGAGTTAGAGAAAATAACGTATATTGTGAAATAATCTCTTACAAAACAGACATTGAAGAAATAAAAGCTAAAAATCCAAAAGGGATAATATTCACAGGGGGACCAAATAGTGCATACTTAGAAGATTCTCCAAGAATGGCAAAAGAAATATATGAAGCAGGTATACCAATATTAGGTATATGCTATGGTATCCAAACTATGTGCCATACTTTAGGTGGTGTAGTTAGAAGAGGTACTGCAGCAGAAAAAGAATACGGTAAAACTGCTATAACATACAAAGAATCAAAATTATTCGAAGGAATAACAACTAATTCTGTATGGATGAGTCACACTGATAGAATAGACTCAGTTCCAGAAGGTTTTGAAATAATAGCATACACTGCTGACTGTCCAGTTGCAGGTATACAAAACGTAGAAAAGAACTTATACGGAGTTCAGTTCCACCCAGAAGTTGAACATTCACAAGAAGGATATATGATAATCAAAAACTTCTTATACAACATATGTGGTGTTAAAGGAGACTGGACTACAGATTCATTCATAAAAGATAAAATCGCTGAATTAAGAGAAACTATAGGAGATAGAAAAGTACTTTGTGCATTAAGTGGTGGGGTTGACTCATCAGTAGCTGCAGTACTTGTTCATAAAGCTATAGGTGATAACTTAACTTGTGTATTCGTTGACCACGGTCTTTTAAGAAAAAATGAAGGTGACGATGTAGAAAGAATATTCAGAGATACTTTCGACATGAACTTAATAAGAGTTAACTGTGAAGACAGATTCTTATCAAAATTAAAAGGTGTTACTGAACCAGAAGCAAAAAGAAAAATAATAGGTGAAGAGTTCATAAGAGTATTTGAAGAAGAATCAAATAAACTTGGAAAAATGGACTTCTTAGTTCAAGGAACTATATACCCTGATATAGTAGAAAGTGGATTAGGTGGAGAATCTGTAACAATAAAATCTCACCACAACGTTGGAGGACTTCCTGAAGATGTTGCCTTCGAAATAGTTGAACCACTTAAAGAATTATTCAAAGATGAAGTTAGAAAAATAGGTTTAGAACTAGGAATAGAAGATAAACTAATATTTAGACATCCATTCCCAGGACCAGGTCTTGGAATAAGAGTTATCGGTGAAGTTACAAAAGAAAAATGTGACATATTAAGAGAAGCTGATGCTATATACATGGATGAATTAAGAAAAGCTGGTCTATATAGAGAAATATGGCAAGCATTCGCAACATTACCAGATGTTAAAACAGTTGGAGTTATGGGAGATGAAAGAACTTATGCTTACTTAGTAGGTTTAAGAGCAGTTGCATCTTCTGACGGAATGACTTCTGACTGGTACAAAATACCTTATGATGTATTAGAAAAAATAGCTAACAGAATAGTTAACGAAGTTGATGGAGCTAACAGAGTTGTGTATGACATAACTTCTAAACCTCCTGGAACTATTGAATGGGAATAAGAACTTCTAATAGTTTATACACTGTTAATAGTTAAAAATAAAAAGTAATCTTAAACATTAAAAGCCCTTATGATATTATTTTGGTCCAAATATATCATAAGGGCTTTTTCCTTTAAGAATGTTAATTTATAGAACTAATAAAGATTTTGAATGATTTCAAATCAGGTATATTTGGATAATTTTAAACAAGGTATATAGTAACGATAATACTTACAGAGAGAGAGGGGTAAGACCTAATCAACAACATAAGTATTAACAGTAATAGTTGTAGAATAGTAAGTGTAAAAAATTCTTGATTTTATTATTGTGATTCTGTAGAATTGAAAAGGATAATGGTAAGTTAAGGTGGGGTTTATAGACACTTGGCGAACCTAATGTTTTTGAAATATGTAGGAAATATATTTTCCTCAAAGCAAGTATACAATACACCACAGGAGGATATAGTAGATGAAATCAATTTATTTACTACTTACGAGATCTGACACATACGTGTCTAAGACAATTGGATTAGCTACATCAGATAAGTATACACATATGTCTATATCATTTGATGAAAAGTTAGAGCCTTTATATAGTTTTGCGAGAAAATATAAAAGGACACCATTGCCTGCTGGAATAAGACATGAAGCTTTATATAGTGGATTTTATGAAAAATGTAACCATATTCCATGTGCCTTATATGAATTGAAAGTAGATGATGAAACATATGAAAAAGCCAAAAATCATGTTGATGATATGATGGAAAATGCAGATTGTTATAGATATAATGTTTTAGGATTGCTTTTATGCAGAATGAATATTGCATATGATAGAAAAAGTCATTATTTCTGTTCAGAATTTGTTAGTGAAGTTTTAGAGATGAGTAATGCATTAGAACTTCCGAAGCATCCTAGTTTAATGCGACCAGCTGATTATACAAAAATCGAAGAATTAAATTGCTTATTTGATGGAAAACTACATGAATTAAAACGTAGTATACAACCAGATTATGAGTATTGTTAAAAAATACCCTTGTGCAGAATTTAAAAAACTGTACAAGGGTATTTTAATTGGATAAGAAAATTATTTGAATAAGAAAATTATATTTTTATTAAAAATATAAGAAATTATTTTAAGTTTTTAAATTTAAGTTTATTCACTTCTAAGTGAAGTGACAGGGTCTTGTTTGGCAGCTGCTCTAGAAGGGAACACACCACCGATTAAAGTAAGTACTACACTTAATACAATCAGTATTAAAGCACTTGATACTGGTAAATATGCATTAACATCAGTCGTACCTAATAAAGCGTGTATGATTGCATTACCTGGAATTAATAATAAGCATGCAGTTCCAACACCGATTAATCCTGAGCAAAGACCAATTATAAATGTTTCAGCAGTGAATACTTGTGATACATTACGTTTGCTAGCACCTATTGCACGAAGTATACCAATTTCTTTTGTTCTCTCAAGGACAGAAATATATGTTATAATTCCTATCATTATTGAAGAAACAACTAATGAAACCACTTTTTCTAAGTTGTTTAGTTAATTCATAGCCATCCATTTTTGGCATCATAACATCACAAATCATCAAATCAATATAAGATTCATGTATAATTTTAAGCGCGATTTCACCATTTTGGGCAGTATAAACTTTATATCCATTGTCGCTCAAAACCGTACAATATAATTCACTTAATTCTTTATCATCTTCTACTATAAGTACAGAAAACAAAGTAATCACCCTTTCTTTTTATATATTTGTGTCATATTATTTCTTAAATATTTTATCAAGTTTTTATCAATTTAACCTCAACTAATTAAAACTTTTATTAATAGTTAAAATATGAATATTAAATAAATCCTTTCATAAATTAAAAGTAGTAAATAATATAAATTTTTCATAAGGTTTATCCATAATAAGGGGGAGGGATATAATGAAAAAAATATTACTTATTTTAGCATCAGCCTTATTAGCAGTAATGTTGGTAGCTTGTGCAACGAATATAAAAAATTATGAGGGAACATATAAATTAAAAGAAATACATGTGGATGGTAAAGTTGTTAAGAAGGGTGATAAACTTTGGAATTTGACATATGGTGAAGACGGAGGAATGATAATTGAGCTTAAGGGAAATGGAAAAGGAATTATTAGAATGATTGGTTCAGAAGATGACGAATTTGAATATACAATAGAAAATCAAAAAATTATTATGACAAATGAAGGGGATTCAGTAGAAGGAAATATTAAAAGTAACAGTATAGAATTAAAAAACTGGAAGACTGAGTTGTTAATTTTTGAAAAGGTTGGATAGGGATAATTTGACTTATAACCTTAGCTAGTTAATATACTATTTAATTTAAATAAGTGTTATAATTATTTCAGAAAACAACACGCAAAGGGGAATAAAATTATGGAAATGCGCAGAAAAGACCGTATGTTAAATGAAGATCAAACTCTTGATATTTTAAATAGATCAGAATATGGCATACTTTCAACGATAGGGGTTGATAATGTACCTTATGGTGTACCAATGAATTTTGTATATGAAGATGGAGTAATATATTTTCATTGTGCAAAAGCTGTAGGATATAAAGTTAGCAATATAATACACAATAGCAATGCTTGTTTTACAGTTATAAATGATGTATGTCTTCAACCAAAAACATTCTCTACTAAATATAGTTCAGCTATTGTTTTTGGAAAAGTTTCAATAGTTGAAGATGAAGATGAAAAGAAAAAAGGTCTTGAGGCACTTATAAAAAAATTATCTCCAGAGTACATAGAATCTGGAATGAAATATATAGATAAGAGTGCATCTCAAACATATGTATTAAAAATGGAAATAACAGAAATGACAGGTAAAGGCAAAAAATAATAAAAATACAAGACCCATTGTGCAAGTTGATACATTGTACAATGGGTTTCTAATAAATATATATTAAATCAATCTAAACGTTAGGTGTGTGAAGTATAGATCTATTTTTATTCATCAGTTTTTCAAATGACTTATGATCTGATTGATATCCAATACCTTCTCTTTGCATATTTTCATCAATTAATTTATACGCCATACATGCATTTTTAATTTTATTTTTTTCAGTAGGCGATTGAGATTTATAAACTATTTTTTCTTGAGCTGGTATATCTTTTTCATATTGAGGTTTTATAAAATAAAGTGCGTGTTTAATTTTCCCACTATTATATAAAGACTGTATCACAGAGCCATTTTTAAGGTGTTGAAGATGCCAATCGTATTTATATGTGTGAGCAACATGCGTCACATTTTTAAATCTATGCTCAAAATCAAGAGCAGTTTGTTCCATAAGTTCAAAACTAGTACTTTCTGAATTATTTATTCTTGGAAGTAGTATAATATTTTCTTGTTTTACACCTAGTTGTTTTACAGCATCTAAAAATTCTCGTTCTCGATATTCATACTTTTGCATATTGCTTAATTGACTATATTTTTCATCTTTTAAAACTTTTATTCCAGTACCATAAGAAACTAAAACAACATATACGTTATCAGCCCCTCTTTCTTGTATAGCTTCTAATATTGCACTTGCGGCCCAAAGTGTTTCATCATCTTGATGTTGTGGATAAAAAACAACAGTATCCCCAAAATTAGAAGTATCATAACTAGTACTTTTATCTATAAAACCAACTAACAGTATTATTAAAAAAGATACAATTAGTGTTATTAGATTTTTATTCATGTAATTCCCTCCCTAAAATTGTTTAAATATATAATGTTTTTATAGAATAACTTCTTAAATTCTATTATACTTTTTAAATCTTACAAAAGAATTACAGTGAGATAAAAATATTATTACAAATTTGTTATATTATAATTTGAATATTATTAATACTATTGTTATATTTATAAATTTTAGTTCGTGACTCTTATAAAACTTAAGTGCGAAATTTTATAAGTTACATATTAATAGTATATCCATTAGCAATCAAAAAAAATTGGTTTTAATTTTATATGAATATTTATGAAAATCAGCCTAAAAGATAAATTTAAAAGCTCTATGTAGGTGATTTATATTGAACACAGAGCTTTTTAATGTTTATGACAAGTTCTATATTGAGATGGAGTTTTTCCAGTGAATTTTTTAAAAGTTGTACTATAGTAATTTTGATTATTAAATCCAACTGCTATAGCAATATCGAGTATATTTAAGTCTGTTTCTAATAATAACTGCTTGCTTTTCTCAACTCTAAAATGATTTAGAAAGTGACAGAAAGTATGTCCTGTAGCAGTTTTAAAAGAACTACAAAAATAACTTTTATTTAAATTTAAATGTTTACATAAATTCGTAATATTAATATTTTCATCAAAATGTTTATGCACATATTCAATAGACTTTTTTATATAAGGATTAAATGATTTAGTATCTAAAGCTTTATTAAATTTATCAGTAGAAATTCCTATGATAAAATTAGCACAATAATTTAAGCATTCCAATGGAAGATAAGGAATACTAGAAGTACTATTTTCTGTTTTGGTTGTAGTTATTGGACCTAATATAAAAAAACCAACATATTTATTTAATTTTGAGATATTTACTATCCTATAGTAGATATCTTCAGATATCTGTATATTTTGATTTAAACAATCGTGCCCATTATTGACTAAATTATAAATATCGTCTGTAGGAAATAATTTATTAAAAGTTTTATCATATCCTATTTTATAGATTTCATTTAGTTCAAAAGAAATAGCTTTAACTGGTATTTTACAGCAATAATAAAAATCATTTAATGTTGAAGTTATAAGATTCATGTCTAGCGCTCCTTAAAATGATATATAAACATTTATTAATATATTGCAAAATATAAATGTATTATAAAATATTAAAAATTATAAAATGATGAAAATAATTATCATTTCATAATATATTATTTAGAAACAAAAGTCAATAATAGTAATTTCAATGGAATATATGAAATTAATAAAAAAATTTAGGGATATAAAATCATAAAATTAAATTGATAATTTCTAACAAAAAAGTAGTTGACTTGGAGTTAACTTAAAGGATTAATATTATATTAGAATTTTAATTAAATCTAATAAATAGGGGGAATAGAAAATGGAAAATAAGTCATTAGTAGCATATTTTTCTGCAAGTGGAGTAACAAAAAAAGTAGCAGAAAAACTTTCTGATGCAGTAGGGGCTGATTTATTTGAAATTAAGCCAAAAGTAAAATATACAAAAGCTGATTTGGATTGGATGGATACAAAAAGTCGTAGCAGTATAGAAATGAATGATAAAAGTTTTAGACCTGCTATATCAGAAAAATGCGACAATATGGATAAATACGATGTTGTATATGTTGGATTCCCAATATGGTGGTATGTTGCACCAACAATAATAAATACTTTTTTAGAAAGCTATGATTTTTCAGGAAAAACTATAGTCTTATTTGCGACATCTGGCGGAAGTGGATTTGGAGATACTGTCAAAGGTCTTAGAGGAAGTGTATCTGACACAACAGTTATCAAAGAAGGTAAACTATTTAATAGTGAAGTAAGCAAAGATAAATTAGTATCTTGGGTTAATGACTTAGGATTATAAAATATTTAATATAAAAACACCTTTTAAGTTATATGTTGACTTAAAGGGTGTTTTTTAATTCTAGTTAATTTTTTAAAATTCAACAGATGTCTATTTTTACACTATATTTATTTAAATTAACTAAATATAGTATAAAAAAAACAAATATATTTAAATTTAAAAGAAGAATTACATTATATAATAAATGTGTTAATGAAAATCAATATCAAAAATAATTGAATTAATTATAAAAAATTTTAAAAGGAGAGTATAGCAATAATGAATAAAAAGAATATTTTCAAAATCGTACTAGACATAGTTATGATTGCTCTGTTTATAACATTTTTCAACAAAAACTTAATCAGTTTCCAATTCCATATTAAAAGTGGGATGATATTTGGTGCACTTATACTAGTACATATAATTGTAAACAGAAAATGGGTAGTAAATATAACAAAGAGAATCTTTGATAAAAATTTAAAAGCGAGAACAAGAATATCTTATATTATAAGTGCTTGTTTATTTATATTAGTTTTCACAATATTAGCAAGTGGTATATTAATGATGAAAGCTGATAATTATGATAGAGTAATGTTCTGGAAGATGCTTCACATAGGTGCTTCTTATTTATCAATAGCATTTATAGGTCTTCATGTTGGACTTTACTGGAACTTTATAAGAAACTTCTTCAAAAAGATGTTCAATATAAAAAATTCTACAACAGTATCAAAAATATTAGCAAGAGTTATAGTTGTAGCAATATTAGTTTTAGGAGTATATAACATACATACTCAATCTTACTTCGCAAAAGTAAATAACACACTTTCATATGCTATTGAGCATATACAACCTCAAGATTTAGAGGCACCAGAAGGTGGAGGTCACTACGAAAAAGAAAGTCTATCTTTCTTAAAATTAACTAATATATATGGAAGTATAGTAGCAGTATTTGCAATAGGAACTTACTACATAGATTCTGCAGCTAAAAATAATAAAAAATCTGCTAAAAATAACAAAATACAACAAGCAAGTTAATAAATGAATTAGCTTGATTCATATATGTAATTATGCTAAAATAAGTTTAACATTTCAAACTTAAAATTCATAGTTTTCTAGGGTTCCGTAGTATTTATATACTAGCTGGTCCGAGAGAAAACGCACAAGTTATTTGTGAACACGGAAGGAGAAAAGCCTGGGAGATATTTAATTATATTTCCCAGGCTTTTTTTTTATTTAAGCAACGGAATCTTTGATTCATTGGCGCCATGAACGAAGTGAATTTTTAAGCAACGGACGAAGTCGTTGGCGCCATGAACGAAGTGAATTTTTAAGCAACGGACGAAGTCGTTGGCGATATGAACGAAGTGAATTTTTTATTTAGATTAAAGGAGGGTTATTAAAATGAAAAATAATTTTAGTTATAAGGATGTTTATGTTGAAGAAGGGAAAAGAGTATTAGAAATTAATATACTACCAGAAAAATACTGTAATTTTGATTGTGTATTTTGTCCAATTGGTAGATCAAAAAATAAAATTGATGTACCAACAGAATTTGAAGATTATGATGTGGCACTTGCTGAATTAGAAAATATGATAGATACTACAAATCCAGACTTAGTGTTTATCAACTCAAAAGGAGAGACCTTAGTTAATAACAAAGTAGAAGCAATTATAGATTTTATAAAATCAAAAGGATTAAAGGTGAGATTACTTTCTAATGGATATATACTTTCTAAAAAAGAGTATATAAACATAGCAAACAAGTGTGATGAAGTTATTGGAGAAATTAAAACAATAACAGAAAAAGATTTTAAAAAGATACAAAGACCAATAGAAGATTATACATTAGAAGAGTATATTGATAATATGGTTGAATTTAATCAACAGTATAATGGTAAATTTATATTTGAAATTACTATAATTAAAAAATATAATGATGATGCTGAATCAGTTGAAAAGCTAAAAGATGTAATCAAAAGAATAAACCCAGATAAAATTGAGATTGTCAGAATTGATGACGAGAGAATGAGAAAGACAATGTGGGTAGATGATGAAAGATTTGAAGAAATAAAAAAAGAATTACTAAATGTAAAATAAGTTTGATTTTAAGGAAGTACAATTTTGTACTTCCTTATTTATTACATTAATATAGGTATAAATAAAATTTGTATTTATAAATTTTATTTATTATAATATATAGTATAGAACAAAAATAAAATATAAAGAGTCTTATAAAAGGAGAGGTGAGCGTATGATTGCTAAATATAAATTAATAGTAGATGAAATAGAAAAAGATATACTAGATGGGAAGTATAATAAAATAGGGAAATTGCCAACAGAGGAAGAGTTGGTAGCACATTATGGTGTTAGTAGAACGACAGTACGTAAAGCAATCAGTATATTATCCAGCAAAGGGTACATATATCAAGTACAGGGGAGTGGAATATTTGTAAGAGAATCAATATTAAAGGGGTACATAAGTTTAGAAACATTGAAAGGACTTACAAGAGATTTTCCAAATAGAGAGATAGTAAATAAAGTCATAAGCATAGAAGTTATGCATGCTGATGAAAAATTAGCACACGATATGAAATGTGAAGTAGGGACAAAAATTTATTATGTTAAGAGACTTAGAATAATGGATGGAAAGACTTTCTCAATGGAATACTCTTATTACAATAAAGATATTATTCCATATCTAAATGAAGATATAGCAAAATCATCTATTTATTCATATATACTTGAAGATTTAAAATTAAACATAGGATTTGCAGATAAAGTAATATATGCAGATAAAATGGATGAAGAAACTGCTGAACAATTAGAACTTGATATGAGTGATCCAGCTTTAGTAATAGAAAATAAAGTATTTTTAAATAATGGGGATATATTTGAAGTATCTAAAGTAATACATAATTATAAATATGCTAAATTACTTAAATTAGCTACTTTTTAATAAAATATAAAATGCAAGTTACTAATTGTATAGTTGTTTAACTATACAATTAGTGAGAAATGGGGGATAAAATGTATAGTATAGGTGTAGATATTGGTGGAACAGGAATAAAAGCAGGGGTTGTAGATGAGCAGGGGAAAATAATCTACAGAGCAAATTGTAAGACTGATGTAGATGGTGGATTTGATAGAATTATTTCTGATATTAATACAATGGTGAGAAATATGTTATCTGAAAACGATATTACAAATGAACAAATTCAATCAATAGGATTTGGCGTGCCAAGTTTTATAAACTCTGAAGGTAAAGTTACATGTGTAAATTTGGGTTGGTTTGAAGTGGATTTTGTGCCAAAGTTAAAAGAAATTTTCCCAGAGTTTGATATATTTGTGGAAAATGATGCAACTGTAGCAGCATTAGCAGAAAGTAAATTTGGAAGTATGAGTGGAAATGATATTTCAGTTTTATTAACTCTTGGAACAGGGATTGGTGGAGGAATTATTATAAATAACAAGCCATTTGTTGGAGCACATGGTATGGCATCTGAAATAGGACATGTTGTAATAGGAGAAAATACATACAATTGTAACTGTGGAAATAATGGTTGTTTTGAAACATTTTGTTCAGCAACAGCACTAATAAAACATACTCAAGAGAAATTAAAACAACTAGAAGAAAATATACAGCAAGATAAAAGTGCAATTTTAGATATGTGTGAAGGGTGCTTAGATAAAATAAATGCTAAGATGATTTTTGATGCATATAGACAAGGAGACAAACTTGCAAAAGAAATTATAGAAAGATTTAAAGATTATCTGTCAATAGGAATTGCAGGAGTTGTGAATACTTTAGATCCAGATATAATTGCAATTGGAGGGGGGCTATCTAAGTCTTCAGATATTATATTAAAAGATTTAAAAGAGATGATAAGACATCATATTCTATATAAAAAAGAGAAGTTTGCAGATATAGTAGTAGCGACTTTAGGCAATGATGCAGGTATAATTGGGGCAGCCTTTTTAAGTTAAAAAAATAAATTGTAAAATAATAATAAAAAAAGGGGAAAAGGGTTGCATTATTGGAAAAATTTTGCTACTATTATGTTGTGAATAAAAATTTGTAGATACAAATTAAATTTAAAGAGATTAATATAATTCGAAGGGGGATTTTTGAAATGAAAATATTATTAGCATGTTCATCAGGAATGTCAACAAGTTTATTAGTAAATAAAATGAAAGAAGCTGCTCAAGCTGAAGGTATAGAAGCAGAAATATGGGCAGTAGCACAATCAGAAGTAGACGAAGAAATCAAAAAAGCTGACGTATTATTATTTGGACCACAAATGAGATTTTTAAAGAAAAAATATGAACCAAAAGGAAAAGAATTAAATATACCAGTTGATGTAGTACCACCAATGCTTTATGGACGTTGTGATGGAAAAGGCGTTTTAAAATTAGCAATGGATTTAGTAAACAATAAATAATAATAAAAATTTATCTCTAATATTATATACATGAAAACTAAGTCAATATCGGTAACAAATAGTTAATAAATATAAGATCTTATCTGCTCATATATAAATAAGAATTTTTTATAAATTCGATTAATTATTTGTTACTGATAAATATAAAGAATTACTTTATTTATGAAAATTTAAATTAAATAGAATTTAGGGGGAGGAGTAACTTTATGTTTGAAAAATTAGAATCAGCGATAATGGTGCTGGGGGAAAAACTAAACAACAATAAAATATTAATGGTCCTACGTGACTCATTCATGCTTGCATTTCCACTTACAATATTCGGATCAATAATGTTAGTAATCGCGAACTTTCCTTATTTAGGAAACCTTATAGGTGAAGCTAATTTAGCAGCTTTACAAAATGTATTAGGACCTGCATCAACAGCAACAATGTCAGTTACAACAATATTTGTAACTTTAGGTATAGGTTATTATTTGTGTAAAGAATTAGGCGGAGAACCTATTTATGGTGCAACAGTAGCATTCGTAGCATTTTTATTATTAACACCATTCGAAGCTCCAATCGAAGATACAGGAACAATGTTATCAAGTGTATTAGCAATTGACCGTTTGGGAGCAAAAGGTATGTTCATTGGTATGTTTGCAGCATTTGGTGCAGCTTACTTATATTCAACAATAGTAAATAAAAACTGGACAATCAAAATGCCGCCAACAGTACCACCAGCAGTATCAAAATCATTCTCAGCATTAATACCAGCATGTTTAACATTAACAATTTTCTTATTATTAAGAGCTGTATTTGCACTTACACCATGGGAAAATGCTCATGATTTCGTATATCAAATAATCCAAGCACCACTAACTAATTTAGGTAAAGGTATAATACCGACATTAGTAGCAATATTCGCAATTCAAATATTATGGTTCTTCGGTTTACATGGACAAATCATAGTAAACTCAGTTATGGACCCAATCTGGAATACATTAACTCTAGAAAACTTCAATGCATTTAGTGCAGGGGAACAATTAACAAATGTAGTAACAAAACAATTCATGGAAACTTTCACAGTAAGTTTAGGTGGAACTGGTATGACTTTAGTAGTAGTTTTCGCAATGCTTGCATTTATGAAGAGTAAACAGTTAAAAGAAGTTGGTAAATTAGCAGCTCCAGCAGCAATATTCAACGTAAATGAACCAGTTATATTCGGTTTACCAATAGTTTTAAATCCAATGATAGTAATACCTTGGGTATTAGCACCAATGATATCAACTGGTGTAGCTTATGCTTCAATGGCAACAGGATTAGTTCCAATGACAACTGGGGTATCAGTTCCTTGGACAGTACCAGTATTATTAAGTGGATTCTTAGCAACTAACTCTATCAGAGGATCTATATTACAATTAGTTCAAATGGCTATAGTATTTGCGGTTTGGTTCCCATTCTTAAAAGCATTAGACAAGAGAAATTATCAAGAGGAACAAGATTTAGATAAATTAAACGGAGATAATTTATCACAAGAAGCTAACTAGCCAAGAGATTTATTAGATTTAGACAAAGTGTATTAGAAATAAAAGTTAAATAACTGGCAGCCTGTAAATAAAAAAAGGGCTGCCAACTATTGATATAAAATATAAAGGGAATAAAAGGGAGAAAAAAATGACAGTAGAATATAAATTTCCAGAAGGATTTTGGTGGGGGACTGCAACGTCAGGACCACAATCGGAAGGAGCAGCAGATGTAGATGGTAGAAAAATGAGTATATGGGATTACTGGTATAAAGAAGAACCAGAAAGATTCTTCGATAATGTAGGACCACAAAACACATCTACATTCTATGCAAATTATAAAGAAGATATAAAATTATTAAAAGAAACTGGACATAATTCATTCAGGACTTCTATACAATGGTCAAGATTAATACCAGACGGTGTTGGAGAAGTTAATCAAAAAGCAGTAGATTTTTATAACAATGTAATAGACGAACTTATAGCAAATGATGTATTACCAATAATGAACTTATTCCACTTCGACATGCCAATGTGTATGCAAGAAAAAGGAGGATGGGAAAGTAGAGAAGTTGTAGATGCTTATGCAGCATTTGCAAAAAAATGTTTTGAATTATTCGGGGACAGAGTTAAACACTGGATGACTTTTAATGAACCTATTGTTCCAGTTGAAGGTGGATATCTTTATAACTTCCATTATCCAAATGTAAAAGATGGGAAAAGAGCAGCACAAGTTGCATTCCACACAATGCTTGCAAATGCAAAAGCAATAAAAGAATACAAAGAATTAGGACAAGACGGACAAATAGGTATAGTTCTCAACTTAACACCATCTTATCCAAGAAGTACAGAAAACGAAGCTGATGTTAAAGCTGCACATATAGCAGATTTATTCTTCAACAGAAGTTTCTTAGACTCTTCAGTATTAGGAGAAGTTCCAGCTGAATTAGTAGAATTATTAAAAGAACAGAATGTATTACCAGTTTATGAAGAAGGAGATTTAGAACTTATTAGAGATAATACAGTTCAATATCTAGGAGTAAACTACTATCAGCCAAGAAGAATAAAAGCAAAAGAAAGCGAATACACAGAAGATGTATTTATGCCAGATATGTTCTTCGATAATTATGAAATGCCAGGACGTAAAATGAATCCATATAGAGGATGGGAAATTTACGAAAAAGGTATATATGATATATGCACAAATATAAGGGAAAATTACAACAATATACCTTTCTATATATCTGAAAATGGTATGGGGGTAGAAGGTGAAGAAAAATATATAAATGCTGAGGGAGTTGTTGAAGACGACTACAGAATAGAATTTATAAAAGATCACTTAAGATGGTTACACAAAGGAATACAAGAAGGGGCTAACTGTAAAGGATACCACTTATGGACATTCATCGACTGTTGGTCTTGGACAAATGCATATAAAAATAGATATGGATTAATAGCACTAGATTTAGAAACACAAAAGAGAACTATAAAGAAAAGTGGTAGATGGTTTAAAGAGGTAGCTGATAATAATGGATTCTAATAAGGTTATATGTTTTGACATTGGTGGAACTTTTGTCAAATATGGAGTATTAGATTATGAGGGAAATATATTATCTAAAGACTCGTTTAAAAGCAATACTGATAATGGACAAGAAATCTTAGATAATATGTGTGAAGTAATTAAAAAGTATATTAATTTATACAAAATAGAGGGAATATCTATAAGTTCGCCTGGATTTGTAGATGTTGAAAATGGAGTAATAACAGCAGGTACTATAATAAATGGGTTTATAGGATTAAATATGAAAGAGTATTTTGGAAATAAATTTGGGTTACCTGTTGAAATAGAAAATGATGCTAACTGCGCAACAATAGCAGAACACAAACTAGGTAATGGTAAAGGATGCAAAAACTTAGTTTGTGTAACTATAGGAACTGGTATAGGTGGTGGAATTATTATAAATAATGATATCTATCATGGAAGTAAATTTATGGCTGGGGAATTCGGTTTTATGTTTATAAATGGAACTAAGAGAGAAAATCCAGATCATTATATTTATAGTAATTATGCCTCTACTAGAGCCTTAGTAGAAAAAGCTACAGAAAGACTACATGAAGAGATAGACGGAAAAGAATTATTTGAAAGAGCTAAATCTGGAAATTTAGCTTGTAAGGAAATATTAGATGAATTCTTTGATAATCTATCTTTAGGAATATACAATTTAGCATATATTTTAAATCCAGATAAAATTCTTTTGGGTGGAGCGATTTCTCAACAAGAATGTCTAATAGATGAGATAAAAGAAAGAATGGATAGATTTGAATATAGCTTTTCAAAAAGTGTAAATGAATATGTTGATATAGACAGATGTAAGTTTTTAAATGATGCTGGACTTGTAGGTTGTCTATGTAATTTTACAAATAAGTAATAAATTATTAGGGGGAAAATAAAATGGATGGTCAAGCAATATTTGATATATCATTTCAAATAATATGCAGTAGTGGTGAAGCTCGTAGTATGGCTATGGAAGCAATATCACTAGCTAAAGAAGGGAAAATAGAAGAAGCAAGACAGATGTTAACAGATGCTAGAACAGAAATAAATAAAGCACATAAACATCAAACAAACTTAATAACTTCAGAAGCAAATGGTGAAAAAAATGAAGTTTCTGTACTGTTAATACATTCTCAAGACCACTTAATGAACGGAATGACAGTTCTTGATATGGCAGGGGAATTTATAGATTTATATGAAAGAATAAAATAATAATTTATATCTGAACCTTTCATACAGAAAAACTGTCTGAAAGGTTCGTACTATTTAAGGGGGAAATCAAATGTCAATTTTAAAAATGAAACCGTATTATAGCGAAAAAATCTGGGGATACGAAAAATGGAATTTATCAACTCACAGAGCAGGTTCTTCAATAATTGAAGAAAGTGGCCAATCACTAGCAGACTATAGAAAATCACAACTTCCAATACTGATAAAAATTATAAAATCAGAACAATCTCTATCAGTACAAGTGCATCCGGGAGACGAATTTGCAAGAAAATATGAAAATGATAATGGGAAAACAGAGTGTTGGTACATACTTGAGGCAGATGAAGATGCAAAGTTAGTTTGCGGTATTAAAAAAGGTCTTAATAAAGAAAAATTAGATAAAATTATAAAAGAAAATAAACTAGAAGAAAATCTTGAATTTATAAGTGTAAAACCTGGCGACATGATATACATTCCATCGGGAACAGTACATGCAATCGGTGCAGGAATAAAATTAATTGAAGTTCAACAAAGTAGCGATGTAACATATAGATTATATGATTGGGGAAGAAAGAGAGAGCTACATATACAAAAATCATTAGAAGTTATAAATTATGAAGGTGATAATGGCTATGGCAAGATGGAAAACTTTGAAATTTTAGAAACTCCATATTTTAAAGTTGAAAAAATAATCGTAAATACATCGATGCGAGGTAAAACCAATAATAAATTTTGCTCATTTACCATTATACGCGGAAATGGATATGTGATAACTTGTGATAAAAGAATAGAATTAAATCCAGAAGATACTATTTATATAGAAGAAAATACATCTTATGAAATCATAGGAGATTTAGAATTAATAAAAGCATAAAGAATTAATAGAACAAAAAATTTGATAAACTAAAAAAATAATCCTACAATTTAATTAAATTAGATAAATAAAATTTTAAAAGAGAAGTATAAAATTTTAATATAAATTTAATTGGGGGGATTATATTGAAAATTACAGTTATACATGGGCAATCTCATAAAGGTGTTACTTATACAATGACTAAAAATGTATTAGATTTTTTAGTAGGTAAAGAGGATGAGGTATATGAATTTTTTTTACCTAAAGATGGACCAGAATTTTGTATTGGGTGCAATATGTGTTTTCTTAAAGGGGAAGAGTTTTGCCCAGGGGCAGAAAAAGTACAACCGATAATAAAATCTGTGGAAGAATCAGATATAATAATCTTAGATAGTCCAAATTATGTTATGGAGATGAGCGGAAATATAAAAAATTTAATGGATCATTTTGCATACAGATGGATTACTCATAGACCATATGGCAAGATGTTTACAAAGGTAGGTCTTACTATAAGTTCATCAGCAGGTGCACCAGCAAATAATACTGTAAAATCTATGGCAAAACAACTTAAATGGATGGGAATTCCCAAAGTATATAAATTTCCTTTCATAAGCAATGCATTAAATATTTCGACGATATCATCTAAAAAAGAGGCTGAGCTAAAACAAAAGTCAGAAAAAATCGCATTAAAAGTAAAGAAAAGAGCGAATAAACCAAAAGCTAGTTTAAAGGGGAAAATTATGTTTTATATATTTAGAAAAATGCAAGCATCACCAAGTGCAAGTTGGAATCCTAAAGATAGGGATTGGTGGATTGAGCAAGGTTGGATAAAAAATGTACGTCCATGGAAATAATATAATAAGGATGGGGAACATGTCAAAATCAAAAGTTTATTTCACTAAAGAAATAACACCAAAATCATTAATCAAGATCTATGAAGCATTAAATACTGAATTAAAAGGAAAAGTAGCTGTAAAAATATCAACTGGGGAAGCTGGAGGACACAATTTCTTAGATTCAAATTTAATCAAAGATTTAGTATCAAAATTAAATGGAACAATAGTAGAGTGCAACACTGCATATATCTGTTGATTGTGATTGTAATGCAAATCCAGCAGAACCAGAAATGGACGATATAGGAATATTTGCGTCACTTGATCCAGTTGCAGTTGACCAAGCTTGTGTAGATGCTGTAGTTAATTCATCTGATAAAGGAAAAGCATCTTTAATAGAAAGAATGGAATCTAGAAATGGATATCTTACACTAGAAGCAGCATCTAAATTAGGACTTGGAAGCAGAGAATATGAATTAATAGAAATAAATTAAAAATGGAAAAAAATAAACATTAAAAATTTTGTATATAAAAAATATCACAGGACATAATATTAGTGTAAAGCAAATACAGATGCAGGAGGTGAAATGTGATGAAAACACGTAGTAACCACAGCATCCATACTAAGGATGCTCCGCCAGAAGCCATAAGCGAGGATGGACCAAAAGACAGGTAAGGTCGGGTGCAGTCTATCAATTGTAACCGACGGTAATTGTTTTACATTTTGAGAATCTACTTATATTTGTACTTAATTGTATGAACTTAAGTAGATTCTTTTGTTTTGCAAAAAATAATTTAAGATTAATTTAAAAGAAAAGTTTTAAATATTAAGCTATAATAGGAATAAAAATGCTTTTTATTTAATTAATAAATAATAGAAGCAAAAGATAAAAGACTAATCTAATGGGGGGAGATTATGGATAATTTAATACTAGTAAAACCAACAATCGACTTAAAAGAAAAGGCATTAGAGTATAAAAAAGAGCATTTTGATAATGGGGAAGAAATAATAAATGGAAGTGCATTATTAGATAAACTTGATTATGAAGATTGGATAAAACATATCGAAAAAAGTTCTAATCCAGAGACTGTAGATGAAAATTGGGTAGAGGCAAGTACATTTTTCGTTATAAGAGAAACTGACCAAAGAATTATAGGTATGGTAGATATACGACACCGCATCAACAAATTTTTAGCTCTTTTCGGAGGTCATATAGGATATAGCGTTAGACCATCAGAAAGAAAAAAAGGATATGGAACAAAAATATTAGAAATGGCACTTAAATATGCAAAAACGATAAACATTCAAAGAGTTATGTTAGCTTGTTATAAGGAGAATGAAGGCTCGAGAAAGATTATTGTAAAATGTGGAGGAAAGCTAGCAGGAGAATATACTTATATAGATAATAAGATAATACAAATTTACTGGATCGACAATTAAAAAAATTAAAGAAAAGAATTGTACTGAATAAAATCCGTGATAAAATAGAGTATTGATAATAGTAAAAATAATTTTTGGGAGAAATATATGACAAAAAAGAAATCTTATTTAAAGAAGATTGTAATTTGTTTATTGACATTGATATTAGTATGTTCGGCTGGATTTTATATCTATGCATCAGATTATTATCATGCAAAAGACTACGAGGTTTCAAATGTTGATATTAAACAACAAGACAATTATACAGTATATGGAGATACCAATAGCAAAACAGGATTTATATTTTATCCTGGAGGGAAGGTAGAGGCAAAATCATACGAGCCAATACTTACAAGTCTTTCAGAAAAAGGTATTTGTGTAGTACTTGTGGAGATGCCATTTAACTTAGCAGTTCTTAATTCTAATGCGGCGGATAAAGTGATGTCTAAATTTAATAACATCGAAAACTGGTACATTGGAGGACATTCACTAGGAGGTGCAATGGCGGCATCATATGCAGCTAAACATCAAGATAACTTAAAAGGCGTTGTTTTATTAGCAGCTTATCCAACAAAGGAACTAGATATTCCTGTTTTATCAATTTACGGAAGTGAAGATGGAGTTTTAAATAGAGAAAAATATAAAGATTCTATAGGAATGGCAAAAAATCTTTCAGAAATTATAATAGACGGTGGAAATCACGCTCAATTCGGAAACTATGGAGAGCAATCAGGCGATAATAAATCAAAGATTTCTAGTGAAAAACAATGGAATCAAACTACAAATGAAATACTAAACTTTATAAAATAACATTAACCCCTTATTTTAAATAAAAATAAGGGGCTTTTTAGTTTAGAATATAAAACAATACTTTTGGAAAATACTAAAAGAAAAAACAAAGGGAGGGTTTTATGGAACTATTATATGCAATTATAGCGATGCTTTTGGCAATAACCATATCGGATATATTATATGAAATACTCGAAAAAGTACCGTTGATTTTTATTCAGATATTTATGGGATGTATTATTTCTTTTCTACCATTTTTTAAAGAATTTGAGCTAGAACCTGAACTGTTTATGATAATCGTAATAAAACCGCTTATATTCAGTGAGGCGCAACATGTATCTAAGGATGAGCTAAAAAAACATAAAAATGAAATATTTTCTTTATCATTTACACTAGTAATTATAACAATTTTAGTTACTGGAGTATTTATGAAGATTATAATTCACTCAATTCCACTGACAATTATATTTATACTAGCAGCTATGACTATCCCAACAAACGTAAACTTTGTAAAATCAATAAGTTCTAGATTTAAATTTCCAAAAGGTATACTAGCAATATTGGAAGGAGAGTCGTTGTTTAATGATTCTATCGCAATAGTAATGTTTGATTTTGTACTTGCAGCTAGCCTAACAGGAAAGTTTTCGCTTAGTGAGTATGTATCAGAATTTTTATTTATAATAATTGGAGGAATAGTAGTCGGTTTTGTGTTAGGAGTTATTATAGTTCAACTTAGAATTTATATAACTAGAAAAGATTTTGAAAATCCACCAATGATGGTTATCATACAGTTGATAACACCTTTTATTGTATATATTATTGCAGAAGATTATGCTCATGTTTCTGGGATATTAGCAGTAATTGTAGCTGGAATGGTACATATAGTAGAACAACATTTATTAAATCTCAAATCTACCAAGTTACAAGTTATATCAAATATTACATGGGATGTGGTTGAATATGTTTTAGAGGGATTAGTAAGTGTAATCCTAGGAATATCAATCCCATCAATCATCAAAGGGATAATGAAAGAAAATAAATCTATGTTTTGGGAGTTAATCTTAATAGCAATATTACTTTATTTTATCGTAATAGGTCTTAGATATGTATGGATTATGATTAATCCTAAAACATTTAAGTTGGAAAAAGAAAACTTAAGTAAACACTTATACAGAAGTATTTTTGCTCTTAGTGGAGTTCATGGGACAATAACTTTGGCGACAGCATTATCAATACCTGACAAAATTCCAGGAGATGTTTTATCAAAAAACGATTTAATATTTATAGCAACAATAGTAATTCTAATAAGTTTAATTGTGCCAGCAATATTTTTCCCTTTAGTTTTAAATAAAAAAGAAGAAGATAAAAGCAAATATGATTTTGAAAGTGCGCGACTTAATATAATAACTTATACAATTTCACAATTAGAATTGCTTATGAATGACACCAATTACAAAAGCCTTGGAGTTGTACTTAGAACATTGAGAGGGCAAATGAGCATACTAAAAGAAGAAAGCTCACCTAGACCAGAAAAAAATAAAATACAAGAAATATTTAATTTCACTACAGAAATGGAGATTAATATTGTCGATGAGATAGTGCGAGAAGGAAAAGTATCAAAAGAAGTCGGCGAATTTTATAAATTATATAGTAAATACAACAGGAAAAGATTGAGCTCATTTATTGCAGAGATTAAGATATGGCTTATTAAAAAGAAATTAAAAAGATTATACAAAAAAAGTAACTATAACTCTACAGAGTACTTTAATGAGTTTATGAAACAATTTGATTTTATTAAAGAAACTGTCTGTGAGAGAATATTACAATATTTAAATAAAAATATAAACAACGAAGAATATTATGATATGTCATTTATGATAGAGTATTATGAAAGAAAAATGGGAAAAGACAACCATAACTACGATTTTAAAGGCGATTATAAAGAAATAAGAACTTACTACTCAAAAGCATTTTCGATAGAACTTACGCTTATTCAAGATTATCTAGAAGGAAATATGATTTCTGCAAAGGTTGCAAGTGAATTGAGAGAACAAGTTTCTTATGATGAAATGATTTATATAAATAAATAGATTATAAATAATTGGAAATATGTTAGAATGTATAAAAATTAAATTTTTTAATTAAAACACAATAATATACAGACATAATATAGGGGGAATATTTACAATGCAGATTAAAAAGACAATATGTCCATATGACTGTCCAACGTCGTGTGGCTTAATTGTAGAAACAGATGGCAAAAAAATAATAAATGTTAAGGGAGATAAAAATCATCCAGCGACACAAGGTGTAATTTGTAGGAAGATGAGAAATTATGAAGAATCTATTCATTCAAATGATAGAATCCTAACGCCGTTAAAAAGAACCGGAAAAAAGGGACAAGGCGAGTTTAAAGAAATAACATGGGAAGAAGCATTAACAGAAATAACTAACAAGTGGAAAGAAATCATAGATAAAGATGGACCAAGTGCAATTTTACCAGTTTATTATTCTGGAGTTATGAGTGTAATTCATAGAAATTGTGGAGATGCATTATTTAATAAAATGGGTGCATGTTCTCTGATAAAAACATTATGTTCATCAGCAAAAGTGGCGGGATACAACTCTGTTATGGGTAATACTGGTGCATTAGATCCAAGAGAATTAAAAGATAGTGACTACTATATAGTTTGGGGAAGCAACATGAAGGCAACGCGTATTCAAGCATTGCCAGACATTATTAATGCGAGAAAATTAGGCAAAAAGGTCGTTCTTATAGAAACTTATTCAAAACCAATGCAAGGCTACTGCGACCAAGTCATATTAATAAAACCGGGGACAGATGGGGCATTGGCACTTTCTATGATGAACGTCATGGTTAAGGAAAATCTACAAGATGAACAATTTTTATTGGAAAAAGCAGAAGGATACGAAGAATTTAAAGAAACATTAAAACAATATACACCAGAGTGGGCAGAGGGTATAACTGGTATTCCAAAGGATATAATTATAAATTTAGCAAGAGAATATGCAAGTGCAAAATCACCAGCCATTATTCTTGGAAGTGGAAACTCTAGATATACAAATGGGGGAATGACAGTTAGACTTATAACAATATTATCAATCTTTACAGGAGCTATAAAATATCCTGGTGGAGGTATATGTGGGACATCACCGACATCTTCATCATATATAGATACAGATATAGTTGCTCGCCCAGATTTTAGAGAAAATAATGCGAGGATGGTAAATCTAAATCAAGTTTCATCAGCCTTAGTAGACGAAAAAAATCCAATAAAAAGTGTATTTGTATATGCATCAAATCCAGTAGGCTCTATCAGTAATCAAAATAAAATGATTAGAGGACTTATGAGAGATGATTTATTTACAGTAGTACATGAAAGGTTTATAACTGATACAGCAAAATATGCAGATATAATATTACCAGCTACTTTTTCTGTTGAACAAGATGATGTATATACTTCTTATGGATATTGTACTGTAGCAACTGCAAAGAAGATTATACAACCGCCGTCTCAGTGCAAAAGTAACTGGGAAACTTTCAGTTTACTTGCAAAATACATGGGTTATAAAGACGATTATTTTTATAAAACAGAAAGAGAAATTTTTGATGAATTAATTCAAAAATCATTAGAAAAAGTAGACGACTTAGATAAGACTCAAAAAGATATTTTAAGAAGCGGAGGAGCAGTTTCAACTCCATTTGAAAACCGTTTAGATATAAAAAATAAATCAGGCAAAATAAAAATTATAAATGACGAAATGGAAGAAAGAATTCCACGATATATAGAAAATATAGGACAAGAATATCCACTAAATTTAGTCGCTGTTCCAAGCTGTGAAACATTAAACTCTATATTTTTAGAAAAAGATAAAGTGATAAAACAAAGGGGAAAAATAAAAGTTAAGATAAATTCTAAAAATGCACTAGAGAGAAATATACAAGATGGGGATGAAATAATTTGTTTCAATAATCTAGGTGAAGTTGGATTCATTGCAGAAGTAACTGATACAGTAGCGATAAATACTGTCATAGCAGAAGGTGTGTATAATATGGATTTTGCGATAAATGGCAAATTAGTAAATGCACTTCATGATGATAGATTATCAGATATTGGAGAAGCTACAACATTAAATTCAAACACTGTAGAAATAAAAAAGTCAGAAAAACTAGTATATCAATAAAAAATGCATTAAAATAATTAGAGAGAATAACAAAATAAAAAATTAACTAGAAGGGGAAATATTATGTATAGTATAGGCGTAGATGTTGGAGGAACAGGAATAAAAATAGGAGTAGTAAACGAACTAGGCGATATTCTTTATAGAAGTACATGTGAGACAGATGTAAAAGGTGGATTTAATAAAATTATTGCAGACATTAAATTTGAAATTGAAAATATAATAAACGAAAATCATATAGAACATGGGCAAATTAAATCTATAGGATTTGGAATACCTGGTTATATAGACAGACATGGTAAGGCGAATTGTGTAAATTTAAATTGGAAAAAAGTCGACTTTATACAACAATTAAAAGAAAGTTTTCCACAATTTGATGTTTTTGCTGACAATGATGCTACTGTTGCAGGTCTAGCAGAAAGTAAGTTTGGAAGTACAAAAGATACAGACACATCAGTTGTTCTTACGTTGGGAACTGGAGTAGGTGGAGCAATTATTATAAATGGAAGACCGTTTAGTGGTGTTCATGGTGTTGGTTCTGAAATAGGGCATATGATTATTGGAGATGGATGGTATAAATGCAACTGTGGAAATGAAGGTTGCTTTGAAAGTTACTGCTCAGCTACAGCAATTATAAAATATGCTCAAAAACTTCTGGAAGAAGGATATAAAAGTTCAATACTAGCTATGTGTGAAAATAATTTATCTAATATAAATGCAAAGATGATTTTTGATGCATATGCACAAAATGACGAAGTAGCAATATTAGTTATAAATAGATTCAAAAGCTATCTAGCTAAAGGAATAGCAAATATAGTAAATACTCTAGATCCAGGAATAATCGCAATAGGTGGAGGCGTATCTAAATCAGAAGATATTATCTTAGATGGATTAAAAGAGATGGTAAGGGGGCATCTTGTTTATAAAGAAGAGGAGTTTGCAGATATTGTAATAGCTACTTTAGGCAATGATGCTGGAATAATTGGAGCTGCAATATTAGGGCAATAAAATAAAAATAAGTCCGAGTTATTTTATAATTTCTCGGACTTACTTTATATTAAAATAAAATTTTCTATCTAAATCCAAAGAATATATAGTTAAATCTATTAAAATTTCTTCAATTGCAGTTAGAGTAGCAACTATGAAAATCATAAATAAATTTAAACCCATAGTAGGTACGAATCTAAATAAAATAACAAAAATCATAATCATATCAGGTATACTATCCAATTTTGCCCCAAGTTTACTTGTTGCATTAAATTTTCGAGCGATAAACCCATCTAATACATCTAAAATTCCGCAAATTATATAAATAAATATAAATAATAATTTTTTAGGATTTAAATAAATTAAAAATAGGGAAAAAAATATTCTAAATGATGAGAGAATATTAGGGATAAATTTCATGAAATCACATCTTTCTAAAATTAAATTATATCTATAAGTATAGCAATACCAACCGTTTTATTTATTTATTATAAAAAATAAAAATAAATTAGGAAAAAGTGATTGACAGATTAAGACAGACTTACTATAATTTAAATCAAGATAATGATAATTAATATCAAATATAAATAATTCACAACAAAGATTAATAATCAAAGAAAGGTGGAAATTTAAAATGAGTAAAATAGCAGTAGTATATTGGAGTGGAACAGGAAACACAGAAGCAATGGCTAATTTAATAGTTGATGGTATAAAAGAAGCAGGCGCTGAAGTTGAAGTAGCTACAAGTGATTGCTTTGGAATAGATGATGTAGATAATTATGAAAAAATAGTATTAGGTTGCCCATCAATGGGAGATGAAGAATTAGAGGATTCAGAATTTGAACCAATGTATTCATCAATAAAACCAAAATTAAATGGTAAAAAAGTAGCATTATTCGGATCTTATGGATGGGGAGAATGTGACTGGATGAGAGATTGGGAAGCTGATGCTAAAGCGGCTGGTGCAGTTTTAATATCAGAAGAAGGATTAACAGTTAATGAAACGCCAGAAGGAGACGCTTGTGACGAGTGTAAAGCTTATGGTAAAAAAATAGCACAAGCATAATAAAAATATAAAACACTAAATATATTCAAAAAAGAGAGTAGATGTAAGAATAGAAATATTTTTAATACATATAGTATTTTATAAATACTACTAATATATGTTTAATATGTAAATATAGTTTATATTGTTTTAAAACCGAAAAATAAAAATTAAAAATAAAAGTTAAAAAATAAAAAAGTAAATAAAAGTGTTCAAAAAATAAAACTTTAGAGAGATTTAAGCCATATCGAGGGAGGATAAAAAATAGGCAACTATTTTTTAAACCTCCCTTTTCCTCTTTAAAATGTTTTTATTGACATATATTTATAAGAATACTACCATCAAATTATAAATAAAAATATATGTCTTCGGGGCAGGGTGAAATTCCCTACCGGCGGTAAAGCCCGCGAACTATTTTTATAGTTGATTTGGTGAAATTCCAAAGCCGACAGTAAAGTCTGGATGAGAGAAGAATGTTTTAGAATTTAGGTAATATGTAGCTCGGAGATATTTTCTTCGAGCTTTTTTAATCCGAAGATATAAGAAATTTGGAGGCATAGTAAATGACGAAGTATTATATTGGATTTGATTGTGGAACTCAAAGTACAAAGACAGCTTTGTATAGGGATGATATGGTTTGTATGGCAAAAACACAAATAGCAACTAATTTAAAATGTCCAAAACCAGAGTGGCTTGAAATGGATATCGATGATTATTTAGATGGTGTAATTGAAGGTATAAAATACTGTATTGAAGCTAGTGGTATATATCCCAAAGACATAAGAGCTATTTGTGGAGATGGTGTAATCTGTGGGATTGTAGGTGTAGATAAAAATTTAAACCCTATAACTCCATACATAAATTATCTAGATTCTAGAACAAAAGAAGATGCAAAATGGTTAAATGAAAATGTAGAAAATATATGGGCAAGTGAAAGTGGAAATGCGTATGTAGATTCGTTTTATCCACCATTATTTGCGCGTTGGTTTTTAAAAAATATAGAAGGGTTCAGAGAAAATGGTGCAAAACTTTTGAATAATGGACCTTATGTTTTGGCAAAATTAGCAGGATTAAAAGCTGATGATGCATTTATAGATTGGGCGACTATTTCGGGATGGGCGCTTGGTTATGATGTTATAAATAAAAAATGGTCAGAAAAGCAAATGAAACTTTTAGATATACCTATGAGGATGTTGCCTAAAATAGTTAAGCCATGGGATATTGTAGGGAATCTATGTGATGAAATGGCAGAAAAATTGGGATTACCATCTGGAATACCTATCGTAGCAGGTGCAGGTGATACAATGCAATCTAATATCGCTTGCGGAATAATAAATCCAAACATGGCATCTGATGTAGCAGGGACTTGTTCAATGTTTACTGTAACAACAGATCAAATAAATGAAAAATTGAGCACAAAAGACTCTGGTCTAATTTTCTGTAGTGGAACATTGCCAGATACTTATTTTTACTGGGGATACATAAGAACTGGCGGGTTATCGCTTAGATGGTTTAGAGATAATATTTGTGATAAGGTTGGTGAATCTTCTTATTATGATGAACTACAACAAAAGGCTGAAAAAGTTAAGCCAGGATGTGAAGGTGTATTATTTCTTCCTTATCTACAAGGTGGTTCTGTAGGAATAGAAAATGCCAGTGGAGCGTTTTTAAATTTGACAACAAATACGGACCAAGGAATTATGTGGCGTGCTGTGCTTGAGGCGATAGGTTATGATTATATTTATGTTGCAGACATGTATAGAAATGCAGGGTGTAATTTAGATAGAATTGTTGTGACAGAAGGCGGCAGCAAAAGTTCTTTATGGAATCAAATTAAGGCCGACATGCTAGGAAGTGAAGTAGTAACATTAGAAAATGTCGAAGGTGCAGTACTTTCGGATGCAATACTTGCCGCTTATGCAGTAGGTGACATACACGATTTGAAAAAAGCACTTTTAGATGTAGTTAAAGTTAAAAAAGTTTATACTCCAAATAAAGAAAATACTAAATTTTATAGAGAGATGTTTAAAATTCAACAACAAATAATAAGAAATGATATGAAAAGTGTATTTAATCAACTAGAAAAAATGAGAAGTTTATAAATAGATTTAAAAGGAGCCCTATATATTTTATATATAGGGGGTTATTGTTTGTGGAAAAAATTAGAATGAAATTCGTTGACACATATTCAACACAGTGCTACTATCATAGTGTAAAAATTAAAACAGGGAATTAGGGGGCAAAATGAGGGTATCAAAAGATCCAGAAATAAGAAAACAGGAAATTATAGATGTAGCTATGCAAGTTTTTGCAGAAAAGGGATACGAGACAACAACAATGAAGGATATAGCAAAGGCAGCTGATGTGGTACCTGGTTTGTGCTATCACTATTTTAAAAATAAGCATGAATTATATGAAACAGCAGTAACCCAATATGCTAAAGAATGTAGCGAGCCATTTTTGATTTTATTTAGTAAAATAGATTTATCTTTAGATGAGATAATAAAAAAATTAAAAAGGGTTATGATACAAGGAGAAGAAAATTACAAGTATAAAAAGTTCTTTGATAAGACAGATAATGAAATTTTCCACAAACAACTAGAATTTTACATGTCAAAAGAAATAGAAAGACCTATGAAAAAGTATATTCAACATAAAGTAGATAAGGGAGAACTTCAAGTAGAAGATGTTAATTTATTTACAAAATTTTTTATAGGTGGTCAAATGGCTGTTATAAATTGTAATGAAGAAGAATTTAATGATAAGATAGAATTTTTATCAAACATAATTAATGCTTTTAAAAAATAAATTTAAAAATATATAACTAAAAGAGTAGTCTATACAGGCTGCTTATTTTTTTGTAAAAAATATTAAATAATAGTTGACAACTATGCTTGTCATATCATATCATTAATTATGACAATAATAATTGTCATAATGACAAAAATAATAGTCAGGAGGGGTTATATGCCATTATATAATCGTTTAAAAGAATATAGAGCAAAGATAAAAGTAAACCAAACAGAAATGGGAAACTTAGTCGGAGTATCGAGACAAACAATTAGTCAAATTGAGCGTGGTGATTATTCACCATCAGTAACACTAGCGCTTAAGATTGCGAAAGTCTTAAATGTAAGTGTAGAAGATATTTTCAGTTATGAGGAGGAAAAATAAATGAATAATAATCGTGTAGAAGAAATTAAAAAAGAAGATAAGAAGGCTTTTAAAAGTTTTATCATTGTAATGATTATATCAGCGATGGGAGGAGCTATAATAGGTGGAGGCTCTATATATTTACAAAAACATATAGGAGATGAGTTATCAGATTTTCTTCTAAATATACTTATGACAATTACACCTTATGCAAGTTTAGTGTTATCTATATTAGTAACAATAGTGAGTGTTATTGTTTATAATAGCTCAAGAAAAAAATTAAAATTATGGAATCAATCAGATGAACAAGATGAAATTATAGATAATATAGAAGTAAAATTATCATACGTATTATTATTTGCGTCAGTAAATTTAATAATTGGATTCTTCTTCTTTGGAGCTGGAATGGGATTATTATCTGAAGACTCATATGCAAAAGTAATTTCATTTTTCATTGGGTTCGTAGTATGTATATTATCAACTATATTAATTCAAAATAAGGTTGTTAACTTAGAAAAAGAAATAAATCCATTTTTAAATGGTAGTGTATATGATTTTAAATTTAGCAAAAAATGGATTGATAGCTGTGATGAGGCAATAAAATTAAATATATACAAAAGTTCTTTTAAAGCCCATAAATCAGTTACTAATACATGCTTAATACTTTGGATAATATGTGTAATTGGATATGATTTCTTTGATTTTGGAATTATGCCACTAGTAATGGTTACAATTATATGGTTAGTTCAAACAGTTTCTTATTGTAGAGAATCAATTAAATGTTCAAAAAATAATCTTTAGGAAGTAGAGGATCATCACTTATATATAATTTCGGTGTAATAAGTATTTCTTATTGTATATGTTTTGGAATGAAAGCTGGCATAATTATAGGAATGACAATAAAGAAAAGCAAGGCGTATAAATAAATTATAGAAAAGTAGGTTAACTAAACCTACTTTTTTTATGAGCGAAAATTATCTTTATATGTAAATATTTACAAAAATAAGTTGGAATAATACGACAATGATAATCGTTATTGAATAATAATAAATTCGATATTTCCAAAGGTGAAATAGTTGGAATTATGGGGAAAAACGGCGTAGGAAAAAGTACTTTTGTAAAAACTCTTTGTGGAATATTAAAACCAATAAGTGGAGAAATAAAATACAATAAAAAAAGGATTAATAGAAAACAACTATTGAAAAAAAAGTTTTATGGTTATGCAGGATGTAAATTATCAATTATTTAGTGATAGTGTAAAAGATGAGGTACTTCTTGGCATAGAAAATCCTGTAGATTATGAAAATATATTGGATATGCTAGGCCTATTAGAATATAAAGATAGGCACCATATGAGTCTTTCGGGAGGACAAAAATAGGTTCATGGGAAAGTTTTGAAAACTATATATACAGCACAGATGAATTAATGGTCAATACATGGGAAGAAGCTGAACAAAAAAGTAAGACACATCCAGGGCTAGCTAAAATGTTTAAAGATGGGTGTGTGGAGTTTTGGAAAAATTCATGCACAACAGTAACTGAAAAAAATCCAAACGGTGTATATGGTATGGAAATCACTGAAACTGAAGACTCAATAGAGATAGAGAGAGTCTTGGAAAATCAGAATATATCCTAGACTCTACTTTAAAAAAGGGACTTGAAGGAAAAGAAAATATTAAGTTAGTAGCGAAAGATATAAGAGAAAAGAACGTGCTAGAAATATTGCTATATCAGTAATGTTATATATATTATCGCCAGTATGCGTGATTATTGCTGATAATTTTGGAAAAGAAGATGTAGGTATAGTTTTAATGTTTGTATTTATTGCAGCAGCAACAGGAATAATTATATATTCAAACATGGTAAATACTAAATATAAAAAACAAGAAGATACAATTGTTGAAGATTTTAAAGAGTGGCAAAGTACAAAATCAAGAAATTACAAAGCATATAAATCAATAAAAAGTGTAATCACAGCAATAACAGTAACAATATATTTATTGGTGAGTTTTTTAACATTTCAATGGTGGATAACATGGATAATTTTCTTAATAGGTGGAGCAGTACAAAGAGCAGTAAAGGCCTATTTTGAAATTAAGGAGATGTAGCTATGAGTGATAAAGATTATAAAAAAATAGAAATTATAGCATGGTCGGTTGTTGCAATTGTACTCACTGTATTTTTATCTGTAGTAATTAAAAAAGGATGCATTTAGCTTAAATAATTTATTTAATCACCCATCTAGTAAAAATATGAAAGTTATAAAAACATATACAGTAGATAATACAGAAAAACTAAAAGATATAAATTTAGATATAGATGATAGTCAAATAAAATTACTTGAAAGCAAGGACAACAATATCTATATAACAATTAAATCTAATAAAAATATAAAAAGTGAAGATTATATAAAACTAGATCAAGATGATACAACAGTAGAAATTGCAAGCAAAAAAAATACTAAAATTCACTTTTTAAAGAATACAACTAACCAAATCGAGATTCAAATTCCTAAATCATATACTCAAAATATATCTATAAAAACAGACATAGGAGATATTACTTCTAATAAAAATTTAAATCTAAATAATTTTAATATAACAAGCAATATAGGAGATATAGAGTTAAATAAGAAAATAAAATGTCAAAGATTCAATATAGTTAATGATACTGGCGACATTGATATAAAAAATATTGATGGTAGCGGAAGTATAAAATCTGATGTAGGAGATATAGAATGTGATATAACTGGAATAAATCAAGATATAAACATAAATTCTGATATAGGTGATGTAGATTTAGGTATAGCTAGAGATTTAAGTTTTAAATTTGACTCAAGTAAAAATCCTGATGAAATAGATATTAATTTTAATAATATTTCTAAAAATGGTGAAAGTTTTTATGGTGAATATGGGGAAAATCCTAAATACACTATAAAAGCAGTAAGTGATATAGGAAATGTTAAAATAGAATATAGATAATATATTTTACTAAAAGTAGTATATAATTCTCGTGATTATATACTATTTTTAGATATTACATAATTTATAAGGCTAAATTAGGAGGAGTATATGGAAAAAGAAAAGAGGAAGTTGAGTAAGGGTGAAGAAAAACGAAAAAAATTGTACGAAGAGAAGAAAAAAGAATTAATTGAACAAGGTTATGAAGAAAAAGATTTAACAATAAGTGTAGTATATGCAAATATTATGGCGCTTGTATTGGGGTTACCTATAATAATATTTCTATTTATAATATTTATCTACCAAAATCAAAGCGGAGTCTATAGATTTTCGTTCAAAGAGCCTATATTATTCTTAGTTGTATTTGCAATATTAATTGTTTTGCATGAATTGATACATGGAATAACTTGGTCAATTTTCGCAAAAAATCATCTTAAATCTATAGAATTTGGATTAATAATAAGTAGTTTAACACCTTATTGTTGTTGCAAAGATATGCTTACAAAATCTCAATATATTATCGGTGGAATTATGCCGACTGTGGTTTTAGGAATAATCCCAGCATTAATTTCGATATTTACAGGTTCAGTATTTTGGTTTATTATGGGCGAATTGATGATATTGTCTGGTTATGGAGATATGACGATTTTACTGAAATTATTGAGATATAAAAGTGATAAAAAAGAAATTCTTTATATGGATCATCCATATGAGTGTGGGTTAATTGTGTTTGAGAGATAAAGTGTACTATAATATCTTTATAGCATAATTTATATGTTAATAAAAAACAGGGGGACAACAATAATGATATTAGATTTTAACAAAATCGAAGAAAAAGCATTAGCTAATTTTAAAGGTGGGGAAAAGGCACTAAATGCAAAAATGAATGTAGATGAAAATAATAAAATATTAGGTGGAAGATTAGAACCAGGGGCATCAATAGGGGAACACACACATGAAACTAATAGTGAAATAATATTTTTTACATCTGGTAAAGGTAAAGTAATATATGATGGGAAAGAAGAAAGGGTAGAAGCTGGATTATGTCACTATTGCCCACAAGGTCATACTCATACATTGATAAATGATAGTGATGATGATTTGACTTTTTATGCTGTTATACCAGAACATCCAGCAAGATAGAAATTAACTTAGATATAAATAAGTATAAATAAAAAGAGGTTCAATAGTTTTTAGACTATTTGAACCCCTTTTTGATTAAATTTTATTCTATAACTCTATATATTTTGGCTGAGAATCCTGGTAGATGTACTGAAACTTGATAGTTTTTGCCAGCACCAGCTAATTCTTTCTTAGAAAGATGGACTGGATTTTCTAATAGAGTATATTTTACATCAACATGTGGAGTATGAGTATTTTTACAGTGTAGATGTCCGGCATCTTGGTGCCAAAGGTCAACAGATTCTACTATTTCTGGTATTTGTTCACTTTTACCACCGTATTTTAGCCAGTCAGTATTTAAAATTAATTCAAGTTTTACTGATTCATCAAATCTAACTTCATAATTTTCGTAATCATCACAAAAAGCATTTAAGAAAATAACAATTCTCTCATCACCATAAATTCTTTCATATACATATACACATTTCTCCATATCATCAGCTTGAATCCACTTATAAGATTTATCTGAGTATTCATTTTTATATAAAAGAGGAGAATGAATGTAATAACCATTAAGATCAGATATAAATCTATGGAAAGAATCGTGAGCAGGATATTTTAATAAATCCCAGTCAAGAGGCTTTGTTTCATCCCATTCTCTAAAATGTCCAAGTTCATTACCCATAAAGTTTAATTTTTTGCCTGGGTGTGTAAACATGTAAGTATAAAGAAGTTTAGCTTGTCTAAACTTATCTTCATAAGAGCCCCACATTTTATCTAATATAGTTCTTTTTCCATGAACAACTTCATCATGTGAAAAAGGTAGAAGGAATTTTTCGTTATAAAAATACATCATAGAGAATGTTATTTGATGATATGCTTGTCTTCTTTCCCAAGGTGATTTTTGAAAATATGAAAGAGTATCATTCATCCATCCCATATCCCACTTATAATCAAAACCAAGACCACCATCTTCAACAGGTTCAGTAACTTTAGGATAATCTGTTGAATCCTCTGCAATCAACATAATATCTTTATGATTTTCTTGAAGGTGTTGGTTCATATTTTTTAAAAACTCAATACCGCCTTCATTTATACCTCTGTTAGAGTCGCCCTTCCAATAAATAAGGTTGCTTATAGCATCCATACGAAGACCATCAATGTGGTAAACTTCAATCCAAAAGTTTGCAACAGATTGAAGGAAACTTTTTACTTCGCCTCTGTAATAATTAAAGCTATGAGAGCCCCATTCAGTATATCCAGTGTCGTGACTTGGATATTCATAAAGTGCACCACCGCCAAATCTTCCTAGTGAATAAGAATCAAGCGCAAAATGAACAGGGACATAGTCCATAATTACACCTATATTTTCCCTATGGCATAAATCAATAAAAGCCATTAGATCTTCAGGTTTACCATATCTAGCAGTTGGGCTAAAGAAACCTGTTATTTGATATCCCCATGAACAATCAGATGGATGTTCACACAAAGGAAGGATTTCTATATGAGTATAGTTATTTTCCTTTACATATTTTATAAGCTCTGGAGCTATTTCCATATAGTTAAACCATCTCTCTGTAATATCTATCGGTTGATTCAAATCGTACTCACTATTTATATAGTTTTCTAATTTTAGGTCATGCCCAAGTTTGTCCGCACTTATACTATTATCAGCTCCTACATTGGCACATTGTTTAATAACTCTTGCCCTTGAAACTTCTTCATTACTTTTATGTTTCCATGAACCGAAGTGAAGTTCATAGATGTTTAGTGGTCTATCTAAGTTTTTACTTCTGTTTTCCATCCAGTTTTGGTCGTTGAATTTATATGTACTTAAGTCCACAATTCTAGATGCATTTTTAGGTCTAAGTTCCATATAAAATGCATATGGATCAGTTTTTTCTACGCAATTACCGTACTGGTCAAATACTAAATATTTATAATACATCCCCAATTTAGCATCCTCTGAGAAGTAAGTAAATATACCACTACTTCCTATTTGTGTCATTTTCCCCTTATTTCCATCCCAATCATTGAAGTCACTTATAACTTGTACTTCTTTTGCATCGGGGGCATAAACCCTGAAAATAATTCCTTTAATACCATTCTCCCTACTAACATGAGCCCCAAAAAACTCATAAGCATCAAACATAGTTCCGCAATAAAAATCATGCATGTTTTTCATATGTTTATCATCCTTTCTAAATATATTTAGAGGGTTTTTATTTATACTTTTATTATATATAAAACCTCTTTATAAGAACAACAAAATTAAGTATAAACCAATAAAAAACTCACTCTTGTATGGTGAAAAGATTTATTGACAAATAATTCCATCTTATGTTAGTATTTTATCATAGAAATGAATATTATTATGATATTAAGTGGTCAAATTTTATGAGAAATTTGAATAAAAGGAAATTAGGTTAGAATCCTAAGCGATCCGGTCACTGTAATCTAGGGAGCAATACTTAATATATCCATTGCATGCCATTTGTATGTGAGAAGGGAAGTAACGCGTTGATCTGTAAGCCAGGAAGCCTGCTTAATATTAATTTTATTAGGAGAGCTTCCGCGAGAGCACCACCTAAATATCATGATAACCAAGGGATTATTCTATACTTTTTTAATATAAAAGAATTTAATTTTAAGTTTATTTAAAATTTATTTTGATTGAAAGAGTATAAAATGAAATCTTTGAGTATATAAGATATTAGTGGTGTCTACTTTATTTGAAGTAGGCACTTTTTAATTTTAATAAAATTTTATAATTATAGAGAATATATTATATATATTCCTTATAGTTTAAAAATTGGACTCTCCTCAAAATTGAATAAATTTATATATTTCATTTCTAGACTATATTTATTTCTAGTTTTGATAAAAGAAGTATCAAATTATAAGGGGGAGAGATATGCAAGTTACACAGGAAAAAGTAAGTCAAAAAGGTATACTAGAGAAAGTATTTAAGTTAAGTGAGCATGGTACAAATGTCAAAACTGAGGTTATAGCTGGTTTAACTACATTTATGACGATGGCATACATACTAGCAGTAAACTCAAATATGTTAGCAGATGCTGGAATGGATGCAGGTGCAGTATTTGTTGCAACTGCATTATCAGCTACGGTTGCATGTTTTGTTATGGCGTTTTTATCAAATTATCCAATTGCTCTTGCTCCAGGGATGGGACTAAATGCATTTTTTGCATATACAGTAGTTTTACAAATGGGATATACATGGCAAATGGCATTATTGGGTGTATTTATAGAAGGGATTTTATTTATTATTTTAACTGTTACAAATTTAAGAGAACAGATAATAAATTGCATTCCAAATGATCTTAAAAATGCAGTTACAGCAGGGGTGGGATTATTTATCGCTGCTGTTGGAATGAGCAATGCGGGACTTATAAGTACAGCAAGTGGAACATTAGCATTAGCAAATATGCATGACCCACTTGTAATATTGACAGTAGCTGGTCTAGTTATAGCAGGGATATTAGTATGTAAAAATATAAAAGGAGCTTTATTATTATCTATATTGCTTACATCATCAATTGGAATGATTACAGGTATAGTCGCTTTGCCAAGTGCAATAGTATCATTTAACATTCCATCATTAGCTCCTACTTTTATGCAGGCTTTTACAGTTCCAGTAGAGCAAATATTTAGTTTAGATATGGTGATAGTAGTATTTACTTTCTTATTTATGGATTTATTTGATACTGTAGGATTTTTAGTAGGTGTAGCTGCTAAAGGAGAATTAATCGACGAAAATGGAAAAATACCTAAAGCAAAACAAGCTATGTTGGCAGATGCAATCGGAACTACAATAGGGGCTATGCTTGGTACATCAACAGTTACATGTTTTATGGAGAGTACAGCAGGGATAAGCGAAGGTGGAAAAACAGGATTAACAACATTTACTGTTGGAATATTATTTGTATTATCTTTATTTTTAGCACCTCTATTTATAGCTATTCCATCACAAGCCACAGGAGCAGCACTTGTAATTGTAGGTGTTATGATGGCAAGTTGTTTTAAAGATATTGATTTCGACGATTATACAAATGCTATACCAGCGTTTTTAACATTTATATTAATGCCACTTACTAATAGTGTTGGTGATGGAATAATATTCGGTATAGTATCTTATACTTTATTAAAATTAGTTACTAATAAAAAAGAAGATATAAATATTTCATTAATAATATTGAGTATAATATTTATATGTAGATTTATATTCTTAAAGTAAATGACTCATAGTAAATAAAAATTATAAAAAAGTATTTAAGGGATTTGAATTATAGAGAAAAGCTGTTGCATAAATTGAGGGGATTTTATGCAACAGCTTTTTGATTCTATTTATTTTTGATTTTTAATATAATATAAAATGATTTTATTATAGTAAAAATATTTAAAAGTTTAAAAAAAATATCACAATATATCAAAAAAGATGTAAAATGTAGATATCAGATGTATTTCAAACATACCAATCTATTAGTAATTAAAAATTAAGATTGCTAAATCTCACAAAAATAAATTCAGAATATAAAATATCAAAATTATCACCAAGGGATTATAAAACTAAAAGTTTTAAGTAATAGAATTTAAAATTAAATTTTAAAATTATAACAGGCTTAATTGGAATGTTCGTAATTTTAATTGAAATTAATAATAAATCTAATTAACATATAGTGTTGCTAATAAAAAATTTAATCTATGAAAAAATATATTGATAAACTATGAATGTTAATATAAAATACAAGTGTATAGTTCGTTAAAATAATTTTAAAAATTAATAAAGACTTTTTAATTTGATGAAAAATTAAAATTTATATAAGTATATTATTAATGGAGGCAAATAAATTATGAAAGTTGCAATCGTTATGGGGTCTAAATCAGATTACTCTAAGTTAGAAGAAGGAATTAATTTTTTAAAAAAATACGATGTAGAAGTAATTGTAAGGATATTATCTGCACATAGAACGCCGAAAGAATTAGTTTCTTTTATAGAATCAATAGAAGATGAAGTTGATGTGATAATAGCGGCAGCAGGAAAAGCAGCTCATTTACCAGGAGTTATTGCTGCATCAACATTAATACCGGTAGTTGGATTACCAATAAAATCATCTACTATGGATGGTATGGATTCATTACTATCTATGGTTCAGATGCCAAAAGGAATACCAGTAGCTACAGTAACGATAGATTCAGGATTAAATGCAGCATTGATGGCAATGCAAATAATGAGCATAAAATATCCTAAATTAAAACAAGACTTAAAATTATACAGAAAAGAAATGGAACAAAAAGTATTAGACGATGATAAAAGTATAAATCAATAAATAAAAATTAAAGTACATAAGCAATATAGTGACAATAGATAATAGAAACTCAAAGAAAAACTTATTAATAAAAGAATAATAAAAATTTATAAAATTTGGGAGGTAATAACAATGTTATTATATGAAGGAAAGGCAAAGCAAGTTTATAGTACAGATAATGAAAATGAATATATAGTTTATTATAAAGATGATGCAACTGCATTTAATGGTGAAAAAAAAGCATCAATCCAGTCAAAAGGCATTTTAAATAATAAAATATGCACGATAATGTTTGAAACATTAGAAAAAGCAGGAATAAAAACACATTTCATAAAAGCTTTATCAGATAGAGAACAATTAGTAAAAAAAGTTACAATCCTACCACTTGAAGTTATAGTAAGAAATATCACAGCAGGTTCTTTCTGTAAGAGATACGGAGTAGAAGAAGGAATCGTATTAGACAAACCAATATTTGAAATGTCATATAAAAATGATGAATATGGCGACCCACTTGTAAATGATGACCATGCAATAGCATTAAAATTAGCAACTCAAGAAGAGATAGATTATATCAGAGAACAAACTCTAAAAATCAATGAAATCATGAAGGAATTTTTCTTAAAATTAAATTTAAAATTAGTTGACTTCAAACTAGAATTCGGAAAAGATACAGATGGAAATATAATATTAGCAGATGAAATATCACCAGATACTTGTAGATTGTGGGATGTTAATACTAACGAAAAGTTAGATAAAGATAGATTTAGAAGAGACTTAGGCGACCTTATTCAAGGGTATGAAGAAGTCCTTTCGAGAATGAGTAAATAATAGTTATAGGGGGGAATAATCACATGTGTGGTATATTAGGGATTTATTCCGATAAGAACATATCAAAAGAACTGTATTACGGTTTATATTCTATGCAACATAGAGGTCAAGAAAGTTGTGGTATGGCAGTACATGATGGTAAAGAAATAAATTATAAAAAAGATATGGGTTTAGTAGGTGATGTATTTAAATCAGATGATTTAGATAAACTTCCTGGGACAATGGGAATAGCTCATGTTAGATATTCAACAGCAGGCGGAAGTCATATGTATAATTGCCAACCTTTAGTAGGTTCTTTGAGAAAGAGAAATTTAGGATTAGTTCATAATGGCAACTTGGTAAATGCTAATTACTTAAAAGAGATGCTAGAAGAGGACGGGATAATGTTTAGAGGAAAAAGTGATACAGAAGTAATTTTGTATATACTTGCTAGATATTATACAGGAAATATTGTAGAAGCAGTTAAGTTAACTATGGATCAAATAAAAGGTGCTTATTCATTAGTTATATTAACCGACCAAGAGCTTATTGCTGTTAGAGATCCACATGGATTTAGACCTTTATTACTTGGGAAGAGAGACAATGGAGAATATATTTTTGCATCAGAAAACTGTGAGATAGATATACTTGGTGGGGAATTTATCAGGGATTTAGAACCGGGTGAAATAGTAGTTATAAAGAACGGAAAATTAAAATCATACAACTTCAGCAACAACTGTAAACCAATGAAAAAGAGTTGTATATTTGAGCATATATATTTTGCAAGAAATGATGCCACTATAGATAAAGTAAACGCATACGAATTTAGGGTGGAATCAGGAAAAATATTATCACAAGATGAAGATATTAATGCAGATATGGTAGTTCCAGTTCCAGACTCTGGTTGGCCAGGGGCGATCGGATATGCAAATGCAAGCGGACTTCCACTAACTGAAGCATTAGTTAAGAATAGATATGTAGGTAGAACATTTATAAAACCTACCCAAGAAGAAAGAGAGTTAGGTGTAAAAATAAAACTAAATCCACTTAGTAGAGTATTAAAAGGAAAATCAATAATACTTGTAGATGATTCGATTGTTAGGGGAACAACTTCAAAACAATTAGTCAAATCATTGAGAGATGCTGGGGCTAAGGAAATACACCTAAGAATAACATCACCTCCAGTTAAATATTCTTGTTATTACGGTATTGATACTCCAAACCGTTCTAAATTAATTGCTGCTAACAAAAATGTAGAGGAAATAAGGGAATATATCGGCTGTGATACATTGAAATTCTTAGATATAGAAGGAATGATGAGTGCTGCTGGAACAGGAAATGAATTTAAATTTTGTAAAGCTTGTTTTGACGGAAATTATCCAGTTAAGAAAATCGACAAGGAGGAATTTTTAGAATGTTAACATATGAACAATCTGGTGTAAATATTGATGAAGGCAATAGAGCAGTAAGTCTTATAAAAGGGAAGATAAAGGAGACTTACGACAAAAATGTTATAGGTGATTTAGGGAATTTTAGTGGATTATATAGCTTGAAAGATTTTGTGAAAATGGAAGAACCAGTCCTTTTAGCAGCAACAGATGGTGTAGGGACTAAATTAAAATTGGCACAAATGATGAATAAACACGATACCGTAGGGATAGATTTAGTTGCAATGAGTGTCAATGATTTAATATGCCAAGGTGCAAAACCGCTACTATTTCTAGATTATATTGCAACAGGGAAATTAGTCCCTGAACATATAGATAAAATTGTAGAAGGTGTTGCCAATGGATGCAAAATGTCAGGTTGTGCATTAATCGGAGGCGAAACTGCTGAAATGCCAGGAATGTATAGTGAAGATGAATATGATTTGGCGGGATTTGCAGTAGGTATAGCTGATAAAACAAAGATAGTATCAGGAAAAGATGTAAAAGCTGGGGATGTATTAGTTGGGGTTTCTTCGAGCGGTATTCACAGTAATGGTTTTTCATTTATTAGAAAAATATTTTTAGATACTTATAATTATGATTTAAATCAATATGTTGAAGAGTTAAAAATGACAGTTGGAGAAGCTTTACTAACACCGACAAAAATATATGTGAAATTAGTTTTAGACTTACTTGAAAAATATAATATTAAAGCTATTGCCCATATAACTGGTGGTGGAGTTATAGAAAATATTACGAGAGTTATACCTGATGGTCTAGGGCTTGATATTAAGACTGATTCATGGGAGAAACCACCTATATTTAAAATGATAGAAGGATTTAATATAGTAGAAAAAAGAGAGCTACATAAGAGTTTTAACATGGGAATTGGAATTGTATTTATAGTTAATAAAGAAGACGCACCTCAATTAGTTGATTATATAAACAATAGAGAACAAGAGAAAATAGAGATATATAAAAAATATGTTGAATTAATGCAGGACAAGGCATATATAATCGGGGAAGTTGTTGATAGCCACAAGGGAGTAGAATTATGCTAAATATAGGTGTATTGATTTCTGGTGGAGGTTCAAATCTACAAGCTATAATTGATGACTGTGAAAGTAAAAAGATAAACGGAAATATAAAAGTAGTTATTTCTAATAGAGAAGATGCTTTTGGACTTGAAAGGGCAAAAAAGCACAACATAAGATCAGTATTTGAAAAAGATGAAGATGAAGTAATAAAAATATTAAAAGAAGAGAATATAGACTTAGTAGTTTTGGCAGGTTATCTAAAAATAATAAGTCCTAAATTTGTAAGCGAATTTGAAAATAAAATTATGAATATACATCCAGCATTAATTCCTTCTTTCTGTGGAGATGGATTTTATGGCGAAAAGGTGCACCAAGCAGTAATTGATTATGGTGCAAAAGTTTCTGGAGCAACTGTCCATTTTGTGAATGAAAAAGCAGATGCAGGTCCAATAATAATGCAAGATACTGTAAAAGTGATGGATGATGACGATGCCAAAACATTAGCAAAAAGAGTTTTAGAAGTAGAACATACAATTCTTCCTAGATGTGTAAAGTTATTTTGTGAAGGGAAGATATCTGTAGAAGGCAGAAGAGTAAGAATAAAATAATAAATACTTATAAGCTAGGAGGGAAAATATGAAGATATTAGTAGTAGGTGGCGGCGGAAGAGAACATGCTATCTGTTGGAAATTAAGCAATGAAAAAAACGTAGAGAAAATATACTGTGCACCAGGAAATCCTGGGATTGCTGAAGTGGCTGAATGTGTAAATATAGGTGATTCAGATATAGATGAACTTGCTAAATTTGCAAAAGAAAACGAAATAGATATAACTGTAGTAGGGCCAGAAGTACCACTAGTTATGGGAATTACAGATGTTTTTGAATCACAAGGATTAAAAGTATTTGGACCTAATAAAAAATGTGCAAGATTAGAAGGAAGTAAAGCATTCTCAAAAGATTTTATGACAAGACATAACTTGCCGACAGCTAAATACAAAGAATATACAAATATCGATAAGGCAATAGATGATATTGATGATTTTGGATATCCAGTTGTTATAAAAGCAGATGGTTTAGCAGCTGGAAAGGGAGTTATAATTTCAGAAAATAGAGAAGATGCAATAAAAACACTAAAAGAAATGATGAATGATAAAAAGTTTGGTACTGCTGGAGAAAAAATAGTAATAGAAGAGTTTCTAAGTGGAATAGAAACATCAATACTAGCTTTTGTAGATAATGAAACAATAATTCCTATGGTAAGTGCAAAAGACCACAAAAAAGTAAATGACGGAGAAAATGGTCTAAATACTGGAGGAATGGGCACATTCTCCCCAAGTGAAATTTATACTTATGAATTATCAAAAGAAATAAAAGAAAATATATTAGATAAAACTTTAAAAGGATTCCAAGAAGATAATCTAGATTTTAAAGGAATATTATTTGTTGGATTAATGATAACTAAAGATGGTCCGAAGATTCTTGAATATAACGTGAGATTTGGGGACCCAGAGACACAATCAGTTTTATTCAGATTGGAAACTGATTTAAGTGAAATAATATCAGCAGTTATAAATAATAAATTAAAAGATATTGATATAAAATACAGCGACGATAGTGCTATATGCGTAATGCTTACATCAGGAGGATATCCTGAAAGTTATGAAAAGGGAAAACTTATAACAGGACTTGATAATTTAGATAAAGATATAGTCGTTTTTCATAGTGGAACAAAATTATTGGACAACAAATTGGTTACAAACGGTGGAAGGGTAATCGGTATAACTGCAAAAGGAAAAACTGTTAAAGAAGCAGGCAAAAAAGTTTATGAAAATATAAAGAAAATAAATTTTGAGGGAATGCATTATAGAACAGATATATGGAAATAAATTTTCAAAAATAAAATGGGAAATTTCTTAATGGAGGAATAATATGAGTTCAAATGTAAAAAGACTTTTAGTTGAAAAAAGGGAAGGATTCGACCTAGAGGCAAAAGCTTTAATGAAAGATTTAAAAGACAGTTTACATATAGATTGTATAGATAATTTAAGATTATTAAATAGATATGATATAGAAGGATTGTCTGATGAAGTTTGTGAATATGCATCAAAGACAATATTTTCAGAGCCAAATTTAGATATTGTATATAACGAAAATGTAGAATATGACAAAGATGCAAAAGTCTTTGCAGTTGAGTATCTTCCTGGGCAATATGACCAAAGAGCCGATTGGGCAGCTCAATGTGTTCAAATAATAAATGAGGGGCAAAGACCTAATATAAATAGTGCAAAATTATATATTTTATCAGGAGAAATAGATGATAAATTATTTGATAAAATAAAGTCATATATAATAAATCCAGTCGATAGTAGAGAGGCGAATCTTGAAAAACCAGTAACATTAGAAATTAAAACTGATATACCTACAGAAGTTGAAACAATAACAGGATTTATCGATTTCGACAAAAAAGAGCTAGAAAATTTCTTAAATAAACAAGGTTTAGCAATGACAATAGAGGATTTAGAATATATTCAAGAGTATTTTAAAAATCAAGAAAAGAGAAATCCAACCATAACAGAAATAAAAGTGTTAGATACTTACTGGTCAGATCATTGTAGACATACTACTTTTATGACACAAATAAAAAACGTTGAAATTGAAGATGGAAAATTCAACGAAATAATTAAAGAAACTTATTCAAAATACATCCAAGCTAGAAATACCCTATATATAGAAAAACAAAAAGATATGTGCTTAATGGATATAGCAACTATAGCTGTTAAAGAACTTAAAAATGCAGGCAAATTAGATGATTTGGACGAAAGCGAAGAAATAAATGCGTGTAGTATAAATATAGATGTAAATGTCGATAGAAAAATAGAAAAATACCTATTGATGTTTAAAAACGAAACACACAACCACCCGACAGAGATAGAACCATTTGGTGGTGCTGCGACTTGTTTAGGTGGAGCAATCAGAGATCCACTTTCAGGAAGAAGTTATGTTTATCAAGCAATGCGTGTTACGGGTAGTGCAGACCCTAGAACTTCACTAGAAGATACATTACACGGGAAATTAATGCAAAAGAAAATAACTACTGAGGCAGCTAATGGATATAGCTCTTATGGTAACCAAATAGGTTTGACAACTGGGCAAGTTACAGAAGTTTATGACGAAGATTTTATGGCTAAGAGAATGGAAATTGGTGCAGTTATAGCAGCAGTTCCAAAGGAAAATGTAATAAGAAAAAGACCAGAAAAAGGGGACATAATCATACTATTAGGTGGAAAAACTGGTAGAGATGGTTGTGGAGGAGCTACTGGTTCATCAAAAGAACATAGCGAAGAATCAATAGAGACTTGTGGTGCTGAAGTACAAAAAGGTGATGCCCCTAACGAAAGAAAAATTCAGAGATTTTTTAGAAATAAAGAAGTTGCACAAATGATAAAAAGATGTAACGACTTTGGGGCTGGTGGTGTTTCTGTTGCAATAGGCGAAATCGCAGAAAGTTTAGATATTAACTTAGACTTAGTACCTAAAAAATATGACGGTCTTGATGGGACTGAACTTGCAATATCAGAATCACAAGAACGTATGGCTTGTGCTATAGATGCTGAAAATAAAGACAGATTTATAGAACTTGCAGGATTTGAAAACTTACAAGCAACTCATGTTGCAACAGTAACTGACACAGGATATTTAAGAATGTTCTGGAATGGAAAAGCTATCGTTGATTTAAACAGAGCTTTCCTTGATACAAATGGTAAGAAACAACAAACTGATATACATGTTCCAAAAGTAGATGAAGAAAATACATTCTTTAATACTGGAAAAATAAAAGTAGAAGGAGAAACTATATCTGATAAATTTGATAGCGTATTAAAAGATTTAAATGTATGCTCTCAAAAAGGTTTAGTTGAAAAATTTGATAATACTATAGGTTCAAATACAGTATTACTTCCATTTGGAGGTAAATATCAAAGAACTCCAATTCAAGGTATGGTTGCAAAAATACCTGTACTTGGTGGAAAGACTACAACTTCATCAATAATGACATTTGGATATAATCCTAAAATCGGAAAATGGAGTCCATTCCATGGTGCATTATACGCAGTTGTAGAATCAATCTGTAAATTAGTTGCAGTTGGTGGAGATTACAAAACTACGAGATTAACTTTCCAAGAATACTTCGAAAAACTAGGCAAGGATTCAACTAAATGGGGTAAACCATTCTCTGCATTACTAGGTGCATATTATGCACAAAAAGAATTTGGCATACCTGCAATAGGTGGTAAGGATAGTATGTCTGGGACTTTTGAGCATATAAACGTACCGCCAACATTAGTTTCATTCGCAGTAAACACTGTAGATGCAGAGTATGTTGTATCACAAGAATTTAAAAAAGCAGGTTCTGTTTTAGCAGTTATAAAAACTCCTAGATTAGAAAATGGAATTCCTGATTTTGATATATTAAAGAAAAACTTAGATAAAATAAGAGAATTAACTCAAGCTAAGAAAGTTCTTGCCTCATATGCATTAGGGTATGGCGGACTAGGAGAGGCTATAGCTAAGATGGCATTTGGTAATAAAATAGGATTTGAAGTATCTAAAGAAGTTAATACAGATAAATTATTCAAACCAGCATACGGAAATATAGCACTTGAAATGGATAAAGCTGATTTAGCTTTATTAGAAGATTTAGATTACAAAGTTGCAGGTAAAACAATAGAAGGACAATATATAGATGTCGATGGATATAAAGTTTGCTTAGGTAAGATTTACAAAGCTTATGAATCTACTTTAGAACCAATATTCCCAACAAAAGCAGTTGAACCAACTGGCGAAATATCAAACATAAACTTTATAGTTAATGAACATCAAAAATCTTCATTATCAATAGCTCAGCCAAAAGTATTTATACCAGCATTCCCAGGAACAAACTGCGAATACGACTCAGCTAGAGCTTTTGAAGATGCTGGAGCAAAATCAAGCATAAAAGTATTTAGAAACTTAAATTATGCTAATATAGAAGATTCAATCGAAACTATGGTCAAAGAAATCGAGTCTTCACAAATAGTTATGATACCAGGTGGATTTAGTGCTGGTGACGAACCAGATGGTTCTGCTAAATTTATAGCGACAGTATTTAGAAATCCAAAAATAGCAGAGGCAGTAAACGATTTATTAACTAATAGAGATGGTTTAATGCTAGGTATTTGTAATGGGTTCCAAGCATTAATCAAATTAGGATTAGTACCATACGGAGAAATAAAACCATTTACTGCAGAAGATGCTCCAACTATAACTTACAACAACATCAGTAGACACCAAGCAAAAGTTGTAACTACTAGAATAGCATCAAATAAATCTCCATGGTTAGCAGGTACACAAGTAGGAGACTTACACAGTATATCAATCTCTCATGGTGAAGGTAAATTCGTAGCAAATAAAGAGATATTCGATAAGTTAGTAGCAAATGGACAAATCGCAACACAATATGTAGATTTAGATGGAAATGCTACTTATGACATAGATTATAATCCTAATGGTTCATTCTATGCAGTTGAAGGTATAACAAGTTTAGACGGTAGAATATTAGGTAAAATGGGACACTCAGAAAGAATAGGTAAATACACACTTAAAAATATACATGGTGAAAAAGATCAAAAAATATTTGAAAGCGGTGTAAATTACTTTAAATAAATATAATAAATTCTATGAAATTTTGAAATCCTAGCAGAAATGCTAGGATTTTTTAATCCTAAGCAATAGATGCACATGAACGGAGTGAATTTTAAGCAACGGACGAAGTCGTTGGCGCTATGAACGGAGTGAATTTTTGTATCCTATAGAAAATTATATTTATTTTAAAATTTTTACAAAGTAAAGTCATAAGTTTATTTATTTAAAAAATCGACTTTTTAAAATATAAAAGTTTAAGAAATTTATAATTTTTACAAATTGGGTCAGAACGCTAAAATCATAAAAAAAAACTTATTTGACAAGCTTAGACAACTTTTGACTTTTTTATATGTTAAACTAAAGAAAAAGATATTAAAGGGGGAATATAAATGCCGAAACAATTTAGAAAGATAGCAAGTGTCTTAACAGTATTAGGACTATTAGCATCTTTTTCGATTAGTGCAACTAATGTTTATGCAGAATCAACAGTATCACAAGAAAGCACTCAAGAAATATTGAATGTAGTATCTGATTCAATGAGTAGAAGCAGGGGATTACTTAGAATACAGGATAGTTCTGACCTTGAAGATATGCTTTTAGATATAGACTGGGGATATGATTTTGATAATGAGTATTATGAAGAAGAAGTAGAAAATGGATTTTATTATGTTATAAATAATAGAAATGAAGCTATAGTGACAGATTATGATGGTAGTGCAACAAATTTAGTTATACCAAGTACTCTTGGTGGAAAACCGGTTAAAATGATATATTATAGTGCATTTACATCATTAGACCAACTTAAAAGTGTAACAATATCACAAGGAGTAGAAGTTATTGGGGCAAGTGCGTTTGCAGCTTGCGACAATTTAACTAAAGTTACAATACCAAGCAGTGTAAAAACTATAGATACTTTAGCTTTTGCTTTAGATTTAAGTCTAAATAATGTAGTTGTTCCAAGCAGTGTAACAAAATTAGGTGCAGGAGTATTTTTACTAAATAGTAACTTAACAAATGTAACTTTACCAAGTTCAATAAGTACTATTCCAGATTCTACATTTGCAGGTTGTGAAAGTTTAAGCTCTATAAAACTACCAAGCAGTATTAAAACTATAGGGGATTCTGCATTTGCTATGACTGGATTTTCTCAATTTACAGTACCAAATGGAGTTACAACTATAGGTGATGAAGCGTTTAGCGATTGTGAAAAATTAACTGATATAACAATACCTAAATCAGTTACAAAGATAGGTAAATCATTAGCAGATGCAGGTGCTGAAGTTGTTACAATTCATGGAGAAACAGGTTCTTATGCAGAAACTTATGCAAAACAAAATGATTTAGCATTTAAAGCTACTAATACAACTGTCGATGAAAAAGTAATAGCAACAGGTGTAACTACAGCAAACTTAAACGTTAGAAAAGGTGCAGGAGCAAACTATGCAAGAATAGGTGGATTAACTAAAGGTGCAAAAGTAGAAGTAGTTAAAAAAGAATCAAACGGCTGGTACAAAATAAAATACAATAATACATATGGATATGTATCAGGAACATACGTAAAACTAGATTCACAAACACCAGATCCAACACCAGACCCACAACCAGAAGAAAAAGTAATAGCAACAGGAGTAACTACAGAAAACCTAAACGTTAGAAAAGGTGCAGGAGCAAATTATGCAAGAATAGGTGGATTAACTAAAGGTGCAAAGGTAGAAGTAGTTAAGAAAGAATCAAACGGCTGGTACAAAATAAAATACAATAATTCATACGGATATGTATCAGGAACATATGTAAAACTAGATTCACAAACACCAGATCCAACACCAGACCCACAACCAGAAGAAAAAGTAATAGCAACAGGAGTAACT
>NZ_JBCLNH010000009.1:81531-81845 GCF_039062665.1 Clostridium sp. 2218st1_F5_2218SCRN_220325
AACTACAGAAAACCTAAACGTTAGAAAAGGTGCAGGAGCAAGTTATACAAGATTAGGAACATTAACTAAAGGAACAAAAGTAGAAATAGTTAAGAAAGAATCAAATGGCTGGTATAAGATAAAATACAATAATTCATATGGATATGTATCAGGAACATATGTAAAATTAGATTCACAAACACCAGACCCACAACCAGAAGAAAAAGTAATAGCAACAGGAGTAACTACAGAAAACTTAAACGTTAGAAAAGGTGCAGGAGCAAGTTATACAAGATTAGGAACATTAACTAAAGGAACAAAAGTAGAAATAGTTA
>NZ_JBCLNH010000009.1:81942-114641 GCF_039062665.1 Clostridium sp. 2218st1_F5_2218SCRN_220325
TTAAGAAAGAATCAAACGGCTGGTACAAAATAAAATACAATAATACATATGGCTATGTATCAGGAACATATGTAAAATTAGATTCACAAACACCAGATCCAACACCAGACCCAAAACCTGAAGACGAAGTAATAGCAAAAGGAACAACTACAGGAAACTTAAACGTAAGAAAAGGTGCAGGAACAAGTTATGCATCAATAGGTGTACTAAAAAAAGGTACAAAAGTAGAAATAGTTAAGAAGGAATCAAATGGCTGGTATAAAATAAAATACAATAATACATATGGCTATGTATCAGGTAAATATGTAAAACTAAGTTAGATATAAATATTTTAAAATAGAGAGAGTCTTGTCTATTAAGCAAGGCTCTTTTTGATTAGAAGAATAATATTTTGAATAATTGATATTAAAAACCAAATGATATTGATTTTTAACAAATACAGTGCTACGATAAAAGTAAATCGTAAGAACTTTGAAAAAGTAGTATATATTAACACTTAAAGGGGGCAATCTTATGTATTTACAAATTGAAAATCTTAAAAAATTTTATGGTCAAGATGAAAACAAAGTAGAGGTTTTAAGGGGAATTAACTGCGGTATTGAAAAAAGTGAAATATGTGTTATGTTAGGGCCTTCTGGCTCTGGAAAATCAACACTATTAAATCTAATTGGAGGAATAGAAACTATAGATGAAGGGGATATAGTAGTAGGTGATGTTGACTTAGGGAAATTATCAAATAAAGACTTAACCCTTTATAGAAGAAATACATTAGGTTTTGTTTTTCAATTTTATCATTTAGTTCCTAATTTGACAGTAAAAGAAAATATAGAATCAGGAGCATATTTAAGTAAAAAGCCTATTTCTGTTGACGAATTATTAAAGACATTAGGTTTAGAAGAACATCAAAATAAATATCCAAACCAATTATCAGGGGGACAACAACAACGTACAGCAATTGGTAGAGCATTAGCAAAAAATCCTTCCTTATTATTGTGTGATGAGCCAACAGGAGCTCTAGACTACAAAACATCCAAAGACATATTAGAATTATTAGAAAAAATAAATGAAAAATATAAAACTACAATTATTGTAGTAACACATAATGATGCTATTAAAAATATGGCACATCGTGTTATGAGACTTAGAGATGGTCAAATTATAAAAAATAAAATAAATGAAACTCGTACGAAAGCAGAAGATTTAGAGTGGTAGGTGATTGACATGAAAAATCCATTAAACAGAAGCTTATGGAGAGAATTTAAACAGAATTTAGCAAGATATCTATCAATTAGTATAGTCCTTATAGTTATGATAAGTGCAGTATCTGGATTTTTAACTGTTGTATATAGTGTAAAGGATTTATTATATAAGAACCAAGATGAATGTAATGTTGAAGATGGTCAATTTGCAGTTACACAAACTCTTAATAAAGATACAAAAGATAAAATAGAAGATTTAGATTTAAATCTTTATGAAAATTTTTATAGTGAACAAGATTTAAGCGATGACACCATGATTAGAATCTATAAAAATAGAGAAAAGGTAGATATAGCCACAGTATATGAAGGCAGATTACCCAAGAATAGACATGAAATTGCTTTAGATAGACTATTTGCTGATAAAAATGATTATAAAGTAGGGGAAACAATTCATTTAAATGGTGAAGATATAAAAATAGTTGGTTTTATAGCTGTTCCTGATTATACTTCATTAATAGAAAAAAATAATGACTTAATGATGGATGCAATTCACTTTGGTGTAGCTATTGTAGATAATAAAACTTTTGATGAATTTGCAGAAAAAAATATAACTTATAATTATAGTTATGTATTAGATAAAAAAGATGCAAGTGATAAAGAAAACTATGATAAATTGAATGATATCAGAGATATATGTTTAGAAAACGGATATATGCTTACAAATATGATGACATCAGATATGAATCAAACCATATCTTTCTTACCAAATGATATGGGTGGAGATATTCCAATGATTAAGGCATTGCTTTATATAATTTTAGTAATCTTAGCATTTATATTCGTAGTAATAAGCGAAACAATTATAGATGAAGAATCTACAGTTATCGGAACTCTTTTGGCAAGTGGATATACTAAAAACGAACTGATTAGACATTATATGGTCTTACCTATAATTATTACTATTGTGAGTTGTATAATTGGGAATATAGTGGGATATCTTGTTTTTCCACCATACTTTAAAGATATGTACTATGGAAGTTATTGCTTGCCACCATTAAAAGTGCAATTTATACCAGAGGCATTTGTAACTACAACAATAATTCCACTTGTATTTATGCTAGTAATTAACTACTTAATGCTTAGACATAAATTAAATATATCACCAATACGATTCTTAAGAAGAGATACACATAAAAATAGAATAAAACAACATATTAAATTAAAACATGGGTCATTTTTTAGACGTTTTCAAATACGTGTAATACTTCAAAATAAGGGTAGTTATTTTACATTATTTATAGGTATATTATTTGCAAGTTTTATATTAATGTTTGGAATAGTTATGGGTCCTTGTATTGATAATTATCTTCAAAACTCAGAAGATAGTGTAAAAGCAGATTATCAATATGTTTTGAAACAACCTGTAGATATAAAAAATGCAAAAGATGCAGAAAAACTTACAATTACAAGTTTAGAAACTTATTATAAGGCAGGGGATTTAGATCTAGATGTATCTTTTTATGGATTAGATAATGATTCTAAATATTATGATGATATTTCTCTACCTTCAAAAGATGATGAAATAACTATTTCGTATGATTTTGCACAAAAAATGGGACTTAAAAAGGGAGATAAAATCACATTTACAAACCCATACACAGAAAAAGATTATAAATTTAAAGTTTATGATATATATGATTATAAAGCTGGATTTTCTGCATATATGACTCAAAAAAATCTTAATGATATGATTGATCAAGATAAAAATTATTATAATGCATATTTATCTGATAAAAAATTAGACATAAAAGATGAATATATACAATCAAAACTAACTAGAAATGATGTTGTGAAAATAGGGGAACAAGTAACCTCAAGTTTTGGTCAAATGATTCCTATAATGACTACAGTATCAATAATTATCTATTTAGTTGTTATGTATATATTAACTAAATTAGTTATGGATAGAAATGCTACAAATATGTCTTTCTTAAAAGTTATGGGATATGATGATAAGGAAATAAGCAAGTTATACTTAAAAGCAAGTACTATAGTGGTTGTAATTTCATTAATCATATGTGCTCCATTTTCATATTACCTAATGGATGTATTGTTTAAATTTGCATTTATGAGATTTACATCATATATAGAAATGTATATGCCATACTATCTACATATTGTAGTATTTGTAGTTGGTTTATTAGTTTACTCTCTAGTTAATTTCATTCTTAATAGAAGTATTAAAAAGGTTGACTTGGGAGAATCATTAAAAGAATCAGAATAAATTTCTATATAAAAATATATACTTATAGTAATATCAATTACTTATAGTCTTTATGATATAATTAAAAGGTACGGATTAAAATCTGTACCTTTTAATTTTTAGGGGGAATAAAAATGTTAAAAAATAAAGTGGAAGAATTAGTTGATAAGTATTTAGATGAAGTGATATCAATAAGAAGGTACCTTCATCAAAATCCAGAGCTTAGTTTAAAGGAGTTTAATACAGCAGAATTTATTGTTAAGGAATTAAACAAAATTGGACTAGATGCTCAAAGGGGAAGAGAAAATAATGGTGTGGTCTCTAATTTGAATTTAGGCAAGGGTAAAAAAACTTTGATGCTCAGGGCGGATATGGATGCCTTACCAATACAAGAAGAAACAAATTTTGAGTTTAAATCAAAAAATCCTGGTGTTATGCATGCTTGTGGTCATGATGTGCATACATCAATACTATTAGGCGTTTCAAAAGTATTAAACGAAATTAAAGATGAGATAAATGGAAATGTAAAGTTTGTATTCCAGCCAGCAGAGGAAAATAATCCAACAGGTGGGGCACCTTTAATGATAAAAGAAGGCGTTTTAGAAAATCCTCATGTCGATAATGCAGTTGCACTTCATGTTTGGGATTATCCAATTGGAACAATTGCTTTAAAACCAAATGCAATGATGTCAGAATCAAATAGAATTTTTATAACTATTAAAGGGCAGGCATCACATGCATCTAAACCGCATGAAGGACATGATGCTATTGTTTGTGCAGCATATTTAATAACTCAACTTCAGACGATTGTTAGTAGGGCAATAGACCCGAGTGATGTAGTTGTTCTTACATTGTCAAAAATAAATGGTGGGGTGAGATATAATGTACTTCCTGGTGAAGTATCTATTGAAGGTACAGTTAGGTGCTCTAGTGTAGAGGCATGCGAGATACTACCAGATAAAATTGAAGAATTTGTTAAAGATGTTTGCAAAATACATGGATGCGATTATGAATATAAATTTAATCATGGATATCCAGTCACTATGAATGATCCTAAACTTACTAAATTAGTAAAAAAATCTATTATAAATAGTATGGGAGAGGACAGTTTAATTGAGATGGATAATCCCGATACAGGTGGAGAGGATTTCTCTTTCTTTGCAAGAGAAGTTCCATCTTGCTTTATGTTTTTAGGATGCAAGTCTGAAAAAAACGAAGACACTTGTATATTGCATAATTCAAAATTTAACTGTGATGAAGATTGTATAAAAATAGGAATTAAGACTATGGTTAATATAGTTATTGATTACTTTAAATAAAAAAACTTAGAAATCTAAAAAAATATAATCCCCTCTGAACAAGTGATTGGAGGGGATATAAAGGATTTCTGTAAGGAAACTAATAAAAAATAGGAAAAAATTAGCACTCGAGGGTTGACAGTGCTAACAAAAAGGTGTACTATATAGTCATAAGGAAAAAGGATAACAAGTAAGACAAAGAAATAAAAGATTTGAATAAACAAATCACAAATTTGAAAATAGGTAAAATGAATAAAGAGTCAACGAAAGCATACCAGGTATGCTTAAATTTAGAAGTTGACTTAGCACTCATTAATAAAGAGTGCTAATAAAAAGATGAAAGGATGATGCTTTATGTTATTTCCAGAAAGAAGATTTGGTTTAGTTAATAATAGTAATAATTTATTTGATTATCTTTTTAGTGATCCAATTTTCAATGTAAATGTACCTAATAGAATGTCCACAGATATAAAAGAAAAAGAAAATGGATATGAATTAGATATGGAAGTTCCAGGATTCGATAAAGAAGACTTGAAACTAGAATTAGAAAAAGGTTACTTAACAGTTACTGCTGAACATAAAAAATCTGATGAAAAGAAAGATGAAGAAGGACATCTAATCAGACAAGAACGTTATTATGGTAGTACAAAGAGAAGCTTTTATGTAGGTGATAAAGTAACAAAAGATGATATCCAAGCAAAATACGATAAAGGTGTTTTAAGCGTATTTGTTCCTAAAAAAGAAGTTAAAAAACTAGAAAATAAACAAACTATAGAAGTAGAATAATATCAATATAGTTGGCAAAATAAATTAAATGATAAAAAGAAGACTTAAATAAGAAATCTTCTAAAATATAAATTAATAATTAATATAATTAATAAAGTTTCAACCAGAGCAAAGGGTATACTCAAAAAAATGGTTGAATTAGCACTCCAGACATAGAGTACTAAAATGAAAGGACGATGCTTTATGTTATTCCCAGAAAGATTTAATTTTAATAATAATTTATTTGATGACTTTTTCACAGACCCAGTTTTTAATATGACTACAACAAACAGAATGTCTACAGACATAAAAGAAAAAGATAATGGTTATGAATTGGCAATGGAAGTTCCAGGATTTAATAAAGAAGATTTGAAATTAGATTTGGAAGATGGTTATTTAACAATAAGTGCTGAACATAATACAACAAACGAAGAAAAAGACAATGAAGGTCATATCATTAGACAAGAACGTTACTATGGCAATACAAAGAGAAGTTTCTATGTAGGTAATGAAGTAACAGAACAAGATATACAAGCTAAATATGACAAAGGTGTTTTAAATATATTTGTTCCTAAAAAAGAACAAAAGAAAATAGAAAATAAACAAGTAATTGAAATTAAATAGAATGAAAATAATTAATCATATGATAATTTCCTCTTTAGAATTTAGCTGGGTAGATGCGGATTTACCTAGCTTTATTTTTTTGAAAAATTATTTGAGAACTATTCTTGGCAATGAGAACGAGTATTAGTATAATAAAATTGTCGGAAAAATTTTTGATTTATTCAATATTTGACATGTAAAAATAAGCAAGATAAATTTAGGGAATTATTAAAAATAATACTGGAGAATAGTTATGAAAAACATTATGAAAAGAAAAGATATAATCTTAATAATAGTCATATTAATTGTTGCAGGAATGGGATTTGGAGCAAAATCTTTATTTGCACAAAAAGGTGGAGAAGTTATCATAAAGGTTGACGGAAAAGACTACGGAACTTATCCATTAAACGAAGATAAAACAATTGATATAGATGAACACAACAAAGTAATAATAAAAGAAGGTGTTGTATATATGGAAGACGCTGATTGTCCGGATAAGCTTTGTATAAAACAAGGAAAAATCGACTCTAATGGACAAAAGATAGTATGCCTTCCAAATAAAACTGTAGTAGAGATTAGCAGTGAAAAAGAAAGCGAAGATGATGTTCAAGCAAAATAAATTGTTTGATAAGGAAGTTGGATATTTTATATTCAACTTTTTTAGATTATATAGTGAGTTAAAAATATAAAGAGAATTATATAGAAAAAATATAGTGGGACTATCAATAAAGAAGTCTCACTATATTTTTATAAAAAATTAGCACTCTACACTTGACAGTGCTAACAAACGTGCTATAATAATATGTATAAGAAAAAAGTTAAAATACAGGATAACTATATCGGTATTTTTTTTACTATCAAATTAGCACTCTCAACCAAAGAGTGATAATTAGGTTTCTTATAAAAAGTTCGAATAAAATTAATTAGAATAGTTTTATGAAATAAATAAAAAAGAAATAGAACTTTTGCAAAAACCCTTAATAGCAAGGGGGCACCCTTGTTATTTTTTTTTGAAAAAAACAGTAATAAATAATATTCAATTATGGGAGGTCAGACATATGGCATTAAAACAAGGGAGTATCTCAATAGATACTGAAAATATTTTTCCAATAATTAAAAAATGGTTATATTCTGATAAGGATATATTTATAAGAGAATTAATAAGTAATGGTTGTGATGCAGTTAGCAAACATAAAAGACTAGTAGCTTTGGGGGAAGTTAATAGTGATGATAAACCTTATAAGATAACAGTTGCAGTCAGCAAAAAAAATAAAACACTAGAATTTAGTGATAATGGGATAGGTATGACTGCAGATGAAATAGATAAATACATAAATCAAGTTGCTTTTTCTGGAGCAGAGGATTTCTTTAATAAATATAAAGACAAGATGGAAGAATCAAATGATATAATAGGTCATTTTGGTTTAGGATTTTATTCAGCATTTATGGTATCTAGTAATGTTGAAATAGATACACTTTCATATTTAGAAGGTGCAAAACCAATTAGATGGCAATCAGCAGATGGTATGCAATTTGAAATAACTGAGGATGGAACAAGAACTGAAAGAGGAACAACAATAACTCTTACTTTAGCAGAAGATAGCGAAGAATTTTTAGATGAATACAATTTAAGAAGTATAATCACAAAATACTGTTCATTCCTACCTGTTGAGATATATCTAGAAAATACAGATAAATTAGAAGAAGAAGCTAAGAAAAAAGCTGAAGATGGTAGTGATGATAAAACTTCAGAAGAAACCAAAGATGAAGTAAAACCAATGCCACTTAATGATACAAATCCTCTATGGTTAAAATTACCTAAAGATTGTACTGATGAAGAATATATAAAATTCTATCAACAAGTGTTTAATGTATTTGATGAACCATTATTCTGGATACATCTAAATGTGGATTATCCATTTAATTTAAAAGGTATTTTATACTTCCCTAAACTAAGAAATGAATTTGAATTAGTTGAAGGTAAAGTAAAATTATATAACAATCAAGTATTCGTAGCAGACAACATTAAAGAAGTTATACCAGAATTTTTACTATTATTAAAAGGTGTAATAGATTGTCCAGATTTACCGCTTAATGTATCAAGAAGTTTCTTACAAAATGATAGAGATGTAAGCAAAATTTCTAAGCATATAGTTAAAAAAGTTGCAGATAAATTAAAATCACTTTGTAAAAATGAAAGAGAAAAATACGAAGGATTCTGGGATGATATACAAATATTTATCAAATACGGTTGTCTAAAAGATGAAAGTTTTTATGATAAAATAAAAGAATATATTTTATATAAAGATCTTGATGGAAAATATATAACATTAACAGATTACTTAGAAGTAGCGAAAGATAAACATGAAAATAAAGTATTCTATGTTGTAGATAGAGAACAACAATCTCAATATATCAAATTATTTAAAGAATACGGATTAAATGCAGTTATATTAGATTGTACTATAGATAATAACTTTATCACATTCCTTGAATATAAAGAACATGGTGTAAGATTCAAGAGAATAGACTCAGATTTATCAGATGTATTAAAAGATAAAGATGAAGAAAAGGACGAAAAAGCAGACGAAGAAATAATTAATTTCTTCAAAGAAAAAATAGGCGATAGAATTGAAAAATATACAGTAGAAAGCCTAAAGAAAGAAGATACACCAGCAGTTATATTAGTTTCAGAAGAATCAAGAAGAATGATGGAAATGCAATCTAGATTTGCTGGATTAGATTATGGATTCGATTTAAAAGAAGAAAAAACATTAGTTATAAATGATAAAAATCCATTAATCAAAAAAGTTTTATCTTTAAAAGATGACGAAACTAAAAAAGAAGCTGTAGATGTAATTTGCAACCAAATTGTAGACTTAGCATTGCTTGCAAACAAAGAATTAAGTGCAGATGAATTAGATTTATTTATCAAGAGAAGTAATGAATTGATGAGTAGAGTTATATCATTATAAAACAGAGTATAAACTTGTGAAATATAAAATAAATTAAAAGAGGGACTATACAATATAAGTAATTTTATTGTATAGTCCCTTTAATGTTTTGGATTAAATTTTATTAGTCTGATTCGCCTATTTCAACAGTTTTTAATTCCTTTTTATGTAATATATCATAAAGAATTGGAACAATAAATAGCGTTAATAATGTAGCGTATAATAAACCACCTATTGTAACTATTGATAAACCTTGTGATAATTCAGAACCCATACCAACTCCTAACGCCATAGTCGACATAGCAAGTATAGTTGTTAAAGCAGTCATAAGTATAGGTCTTATACGCGTTCTACCAGCTTCTAACAAGGCATCATGCTTATCGGCTCCATCAAGTCGTAATTGATTTACATAGTCCACAAAGACTATACCATTATTAACAACTATACCAGCAAGAACTAAGAATCCTAACATAGAAGTTACACTTAGTACTTGTCCAGTAATTAATAATGCTAATAAACCTCCTGTAAATGCAAGTGGTATAGTAAACATTACGATAAATGGTGATAATAATGATTGGAATTGAGCAACCATTATTAAGTAAATAAATACTATAGCAAGTATTATCATAAGGATTAAGTCTTTCATAGTAGTATTTATTGTTTCGGTTTCTCCTCCTAACTCAATACTATAACCTGAAGGAGTTTTATATTTATCAATTTTTGATTGTATTTTACGACTCACTAAACCGATATTGTGGCTATCATCAACTGATGCTGAGACAGTTAAATAACGAGTTTGGTTAGTGTGATTTATTGATGATGGAGTATTTGCACTACCTATAGAAGCAATTTCGCTTAAAGCTATAGTAACATCTTCATTATTTTGAGTACCTTTTATATTTAAAGACTCTAAGTTTTCTAATGTAGGTTCTGTAGCACTTTTTACAACTACATCTAAATCATTTCCATTTTGAGTTATAGATGTTGAGTTTCTTTCTGATTTTAGTCCCTCAGAAACTTGTTGATATACTTGTGCAACTGTAAGACCGTATTTCATAGCAGCTTCTTTATCAACACTAATACGTTGTTCAACTTCTATATTATCTAAATCACTTTTTATATCAGTAACACCTTTAACTGATTTTAGTAATTTTGTCATATCTTCAGATATAGATTGAAGTTTGTCTAAGTTATTTCCTTTGATTTTGATACTTATTCCACTTGATAACATACTTCCAGTATCCATAGCAGATTCATTAACTGTTATATCATAACCTAAAGATTTTGTTTTATCTTTTATCATTTTAGCAATTTCTTTATTAGAATATTTCATATCTTCTTTTAAAAGGATATAAGCAGAAACACTTTTTTTAGAAGAACCAGTGATGCTACCTGAACCTGTCATTGCGCCAACACCTTGGACATCTCGAAGTTCTTTTACTATGTTTACAAATTTATCACTAGCACTTTCTAAATCAGCTTGTGTTACTTCTTGACCTTCTTTTGCTGAGATAGTCGCTGTCATTTGAGTAGAACTCATATCAGGCATGAATGCAGTTCCCATTTTTGTAGCACTATATCCAGCTAAAACTAAAAGTAATAATGCACCCACAAGTATAACTGCTTTATGTCTCAATGCATTGTCTAATACATATTCATATCCATCAACAAGTTTATTAAAGAATTTGTGTTCAACTTGATCTTTGCTAGTTAATATATTAGATGCCATGCAAGGAACTAAAGTAAGAGCCATTAATAAACTCGCAATAAGTGAATATGCGATTGTAAGACCCATATCGACGAATAATTGTCTTGTTATACCGTCTGTAAATACTATTGGTAAAAATACACATATAGTCGTTAGGGTAGAGGCACATATTGCGTTTGAAACTTGTTTAGCACCATAGACAGCTGCTTTATATTTGCTTACACCGTTATTCCTCATTCTATAGATATTTTCGATGACAACTATACTATTATCAACAAGCATACCAACGCCAAGAGCTAAACCAGATAGTGAAATCATGTTTAGAGATATACCTGTGAAGTACATTAAAACTACTGCAAATAGTAAACTCATAGGTATACTTAGAGCTATTATTATAGTAGGTTTAATACTTCTTAAGAAAATTAAAAGTACTATTATTGCTAATACACCACCATAAATTAAATTATCCAGTATACTATCGATAACCATATCTATGTATATACCTTGGTCCATTAGAGAAAGTATATGTAATTTATCATTTTTACTAGTTAAATTATCTATAGTTTTATTTAGTTTATCGCAAACTGAAGAAGTAGAAGCTGTACTAGTTTTTTCTATAGACAAAATGATTCCTGGGTTTCCATTTACATTTGTATATGAATCACTTGTGCTATTTCCATATTCAATGTTTGTAACATCTTTTAAATAAACATCAGCAATATCCTCTAATGAGAATAGAAGAAGATTCTCAATCTCATCTTTAGAAGTAAATTTATCACCGACTTTAACTGAATATTTATCAGCACCATCTTCAACATATCCAGCAGGCATAGAGAAGTTTTCTGCCGAAAGAACTGAATCAATTGTTTCAGGTGTGATTTTTCTTGATATATCTGCAGCCTTTAAAGCCTCTTCTCTTGCTTTTTCTATTTCTTCTTTAGAAGACTCAAGTGTAGCTTTTTGTTCACTTACTTGTGAAGCTGCTTTTGATAATTCATCATTTAATGATGAACGAGAACTTTCAAGCTCTGTTTTTTGAGATTGTAACTTTTGAAGTTGAGCTTGTAAATCGCTAGTAGAACCAGTATTGCTTGATATAGAGTTTTCGATTTCTTTTATAGAATTGTCTATTTGAGTACTGGTACTATCTAATTCAGAAAGTTTTTGTTGTATTTGAGATTCAGATTGTTGTTGACTTTCGTCTAATCTAGAGATAGATTTATCTATCTCATCAATTTGATCATCAAATTTCTTATTTACACTTTCTTGAATTTCTTGATTAACAGAATCAATTTTATCAGGGTCTAAAGTGACTTGTAACTGTCTTTCCACAAGACCACTTGCAGTTACTGATGCCACGCCATCAACACGTTCTAATTTAGGAATAACCTCATTATTAACATATCTAGAAATTTCCTCATTAGACATTCCATCGACATCTACACTTACCATCATTACTGGCATCATATCAGGATTTAGTTTCATAAGAGTAGTAGACCCAACAGAATCATCAAAGTTACCTTTGACTAAATCAACTTGACCATTAAGATCTATCATTGCAGAAACCATATTAGTATCCTGAGAAAATTCAAGTATAACCATACTTACATTTTCATTTGATATAGAAGTAATATTTTCTACACCACTTACGGTAGAGAATACTTCTTCTAGTGGATTTGTAACAGTACTTTCAACCTTCTCTGGACTTGCTCCAGGGTATGTTGTATACGCGATTACATAAGGAAGATTCATATTTGGCAATAAATCAGTCGTCATTTTTGTAAAGGAAACAACACCTAGAACAAGTATAAGGACCATGCATACCAATACTGTTAGTGGTTTTTTTACACTGAATTTTGGTAACAAAAATTTCACCTCACTTTAAAATTTCTAAAACTGACAGGTCAGTCAATAGTATAAGTATAGCATTTTCTAAAAAGGAAATAAATGGAATAAAGTCAAGAAATGTAAAAAAGTGTAAAATAAAAAACTCTACAAATATTTTTTAATATTTGTAGAGTTTTTTATTTTTGTCTATAAAGCTTAAACTATTTTTTTAGTTTCAACAACATTGTTTTCTTTGTTGTATTTTAATATACCAACTGAGGCAATTAATAAACAAACATATGCTATAACAACATAACCTGTTGTAATTATCCAAGAAGTTAAATAACCAAATGTGTCAACACTTATTCCGAAAAGAACTGTACCAAGTGCATAACCTATAGCGAAGAATACTTGAACTATACCTAATATAGTACCAAATTCTCTATCACCAAAAAGAGCACCTGTTAAGTAAGATGGTCCAATTATATATGCAAATATAGTTATTCCTAAAAGTATTGCAAATAAGTATCCTAAAGCAGGTATACCAGGTATAAATACTAAAGATATTCCGCAAAGAACAACCATAACACTTGATAATAAAAGTGTCTTTTTGATACCTAATTTATCAAAGAATAAACCACCACATAAGTTCCCTAGTATAGAGAAGAAGGCGAATATTGAACCAATATTAGCAACATAAGTAGCACTAAATCCTAATTTATATAAATAAGATGTGTATTGTACTGACATACCACTTACATAGAAACCTACAAATATAAATCCAACTGCTAATACCCAGAATAATTTCATTTTTGTTACTTCTTTAAGAGTATATCCCCATTTAGTTAAAGTAGTTTTTGTATTTTCTCCTTGTTGTGCTTTCTTTCTAGGTACATTAGCAGCTAATTCTGATGGACCTTTTGGTAATCTAACCATAAATATAGAAATTAAAAGTGATACTACAAGAGAGAATATACCAAATATAAAGTATGCTTTTGCATAACCATAGTTTGGATTACTAAGTAATCTAGCAGCAACTTGTTGTAAGAATATATTACCTATACCACTACCACAGAATGCTAGACCCATTGCTAAACCTTTATTTTCTTTAAACCATGAGTTTAAAAGTAATGGAACACCTATAGCAGATACGATAGAAGTACCAACTTGAACTAAAGCTGATATAGCGTAATAAGCCCATAAGTTACCACCAGCAAATGAGAAAAGCGCAAATCCGCCACCACATAATATAGAACCTATGATATAAACTAATTTTATATTTGTTTTAGGATCAGATAAAACTTTACCTATATAAGGTGAAGCAAGTGCTGATACTATTGTACCGATTGTAAATAATAAAGAGAATTGAGTTAGTGTAAATCCTTCTCCATTAGTTACAAAGTTGATGAATTGGGGTTGTACGTTCGTTGCTACACCATAAGGAACAGCTTGAATTAACATACACGCCGCAACTATAACCCAACCATAAAAAAATGGTTTTTTAGTATTTGTATTTTCCATTATTATTTCTCCTTTTTATTATAAGTATTGTTTATTTATTATTACCGAATAATAAGCAATATAGACATAAAAAAAACAAAATAAAATTGCTGATTAAACTAAATTTAAAATAAATTTAAAAATGGTTGTTTTTAGCATAACACATTTGCATGAAATTTCAAGAGGCAAAAGTAGAAAAAATATACAATAAGACAATATAAACATCAAAATAGGGCAGATTTCATCAGTATAAATGTATAAAAATAACGTTTCCAAGAAACAATAAATATATGTGAAATAATGGATTTAACAAGGTTACACAATTTCATTGAAATTTAAGTAAATAATATGTTAAAATGACTTCATGTCGTATCTAGTAAATTATTGTCGACAAGTAAAGATTAAGTATTATATCCATAATATGGAAAATAAGGAAAAATATAAAGGAAAGGAGAGCTACTATTTATACGTAGCGAAGACATAATTAAATGGCTAATTTTTTATCACAATTAGAACATATTATAACTGTTGTTTCTGATACAATATGGCCTATATTTTTACCATTTATACTGGTAGTAGGTGCAATAACTTCAATAAGAACTATCTTCATAGTACAGAAACAAGCAACAAAACCATCTACATTAAAACTTAAAAATGCTATAGGACCAGCGGCGATATCTCTTGGTGCTATGATCGGTACTGGTGCCGTTGTAGGTGTTATGGGTGCATTATCAAAATTATATGCAGCAGGACAATATAACATAGAGGCACTAGCAATATGGGCATTAATAGGAGCTTTAATAATGGTTCCAGTTTCTTATTCAGAAACATTAAACTCAAAAATAATGGGTAAAACACCAAAAGAATATATATCATACTTAATAAGTCCAAAATTAGGGATGGTATATGCAGTATGTTTCGTAGCATTATCTGTATTTGGATTTGGTGGTTTCCAATTTAGTGGTATAGATTCAGTTAGTGCTATAGTTGCATCTAAATTCATGGGAATAGAAACTACTTTCATGCAAAGATATTTATTTATCGTTGTACCAGTAATAATCATAGTAGCATTATTAGTACTATCTAAAAGACATGAAGTGTTTATGGATGCAATGACATACATGATAGGAACAGCAGTTGCAGCATACTTTATATTCTTTACAATATTCGTAATTAAAACAGCATCATACATACCAACTTACCTAAATGGAATGATTCAAGGTATGATGAACCCTGTTAATGCAATGCTTGGTGTTCCACTTGGATTTATATTAGGTATGCAAAAGATAATCCAAACTGCTGAAACTGGTTTAGGTGCATTAGCTATGGCTGCACAAGAATCTGATTCTGAGCCTAGAGAAGCAGCTATGATAGCATTAATACCTACAATAGTAACAGTATTTGTATCTATAGTAGTTACTTCTTATATAGCGTCATATGGTGTACGTAATGGAATAATTCACTTCCCAGCAGATACAATAACAAGATTAACTCAATTATTTGAAACTGCACAAGATGTAACGGGAGTTTTCGGATTAATAGTATTCTCATTATTTACTGTTTTATCTGCATTAACTACAATATTAGGTTCATACTACTATATGACAAAATTATTTAAGTCTAACCATATAAACACAAATATAGCAATATATTTAGTATTAGTATTTGCAGCAGGTACATTAGCGGTATTCGGTGCAAATGTAGTGTTTGAAGCAGTAGACTTACTTATGTTTGTGCTTTGCGGAATAAATGTAACTACACTTATGATATTTACATTTAAAGCATGGAAAAAATATAAATTAGATGATAATGATTTAGATCAATCTAAAAGAGTATCTTAATAAACTTAATAGATAAATTATAAAGCCTGTATAAATTTTTTATACAGGCTTTTTTTAATTCTAACTTATTAACTTACGCAACGGAAGAAATTGTTGGCACTATGAACGCAGTGAATTTTTTTTGCCTAAATTTATGCTCATAAAACAAAAATAGTAAAAATAAATATATATAAGGCATAAATTAATTTAATATAAATTGGGAGGGATTTTTATGAAAATGTATACACAAAAATACAATCGAGGGAAGGGAAATGTAAGTAATATTCCAAATACAATTGCTTATACATTTATAAGAAATTATATGACTAGTAAAGAATTTGAAGAAATAACATACAGTATGTTTATCAAGAAGATGAATAAACAACAGGTGAGTAGAGCGATGTCAGAAATAAAATGGTTATTTAGAAGTTATCCGGGGTTAGAGGTTTTATCATTACAGGATGAAAAGGGAAATATAACTAGATTTGAACTTTAATAAAAAAAGTATTATTTGTATTTTTTATATATACATAGGAAAATTTTAAAAGATTATAGTAAAAAATTTATAATTGGTATAAAATAGATTTTGTTATTATTTAAAATTGGAATATGAGGAGATATGGAAATGACAAACTTAGAGTTTATATATAAGAGAAAAAGTATCAGAAAATTTACTGATCAAGAAATTCCAAAAGAAGACTTAATCGAAATGTTAAAGGCTGCAACTTATGCACCATCAGCAAAACACCAACAAAACTGGCATTTCGATGTTATAACAAATAAAGAGAAAATAGACGAAATAGCAAAAGTTGTTGGCGATAGACATATGGAAATTGCCAATTTAGCAGATAATGAAAAAGACCAAACTAATATGAGCAAGTTTTTAAAATACTACACAGTATTTAAAAATGCACCAGTTCTTATCTTAGTTTATGCAAAACCATATAAAACAGTAGAATATAAAATATTAAAAGATAAACCAGAATGTAAAGAATTATATGATATGGTAGCTTCTAGTCAAGCTGAGATACAAACTATAGGAGCAGCAGTAGAAAATTTATTATTAGCAGCTGCAAATATGGGATATGGAGCTTGTTATATGACAGGACCTATACATTCTAGAGATAAAATATATGAAGTTATGGGCCATGATGAGACAAAAGGAGAATTAATGGCATTAATACCAGTTGGTGTTCCAGAAGATATGAGTACACCACAACCACCAAGACTTCCGTTAGAAGATGTAGTAACATTCATAGACTAAAGTTAATCAAAAATTTAATTATTTGTAATAAAAATTATATATTTTAATGTTATACTATAGGTGTTAAAAAGATTACTTTAATAAGAAAGTGAAATATCCTGTTTCTAGCAGGATATTTTAATGTAAAAATTGAAAAATAAATAAAAAATAACGAGAGGTGAATTATGGAGTTTATCGAAATAATTAAAGCCATTATCCTGGGTATAATCGAGGGGATTACAGAATGGCTTCCAGTAAGTAGTACAGGACATATGATATTAGTTGATGAATTTTTACAACTAAATATGTCTCCTGCATTTAAAGAAATGTTCTTTGTAGTTATACAATTAGGTGCAATCATGGCGGTAGTAGTTTTATATTGGAAAAAGATTTTTCCTTTTTCATTTAAAAAGAAACCATTTGTACAAAAGAGCATAATTGTAATGTGGATTAAAGTAGTTGTTGCATGTTTACCAGCAGCAGTTATTGGATTATTATTTGATGACAAGGTTAACGAGTTATTTTATAATTTCCAAACAGTAGCAATAATGTTAATTTTATTTGGTATATTCTTTATAGTTGTTGAAAACTACAACAAAGGGAAAATACCTGTGGCAACAGATATGGATCAATTAACATTAAAAATGGCTATAATAATTGGTTTATTCCAAGTTATAGCCGCAGTTTTCCCAGGGACTTCACGTTCAGGAGCAACAATATTAGGGGCTTTATTAATAGGTGTATCAAGAGAAGTAGCAGCAGAGTTTACATTCTTCTTAGCAATACCTGTTATGTTTGGGGCTAGTTTACTTAAATTAGTTAAATTCGGATTTGTATTTACAGGATTTGAAAAGTTAATACTATCTGTAGGAAGTATAGTAGCATTTATTGTATCAATACTAGCAATCAAATTCCTTGTTGGATACATAAAGAAACACGACTTCAAAGTATTTGGATGGTATAGAATTATACTTGGTATAATACTTTTAGGTTATTATTTCTTTTTAAGATAATAAAAAACCATGGGTTAAGATAACCCATGGTTTTTTTATTCTAAGGAAATTATATATTATCTGGTTTTTGGATAATGTATAATTTCCAACCTATTAACTTTTAAGCAACGGACGAAGGCGTTGGCGCCATGAGCGAAGCGATTTTTTTATACTAATTTATCTAATGCCTGTTTTAAATCAGCGATTATATCATCGGCATCTTCAAGACCGACAGAAAGTCTTACTAGACCATCTGTAATATTTGCAGCAGCTCTTTCTTCTGGAGTACAAGGAGAATGAGTCATAGATGCTGGATGTTCTATTAATGTTTCTGCATCACCAAGGCTAACAGCTAGTGTACAAAGTTTTAGAGTATTCATCAATTTTGCACCAGCTTCGATTCCACCTTTAACTTCGAATGAAAGCATAGCACCTGGAAGAGACATTTGCTTTTTAGCTAAATCATATTGTGGAAAGTCTTTTAATCCAGGATAAAGTATAGATTCAATAGCAGGGTGATTTTGTAAAAATTCTGCTACCTTCATTGCATTTTCACAATGTTTTTCCATTCTTATTGGAAGAGTTTTAAGACCTCTAGCTATTAAGAATGCATCATTAGGGCTTAGTACAGCACCTGTAAAATCTTTGATACCCTCCATTTTAACAGCAGTTATAAAATCTTTTTTACCAACTACTAAACCGGCGATAACATCACCATGACCATTTATATATTTAGTAGCAGAGTGAACGACAACATCTGCACCTAATTCAAGTGGTCTTTGGATATATGGTGAACAGAAAGTATTGTCTACAACAACTATAGTGCCTTCTTTTTCGTGTGCAATCTTTGAAATTCCTTCAATATCACAGATTTTTAAAGTTGGATTAGCAGGTGTTTCAAGATAAACAACTTTAGTATTATCTTTTATTTTGGATTTAACTAAATCTAAATCAGATAAATCAACAAAATCTACTTCGATACCGAATTTTGTTAAACCACTGCTCATCAATGATTGAGTACAGCCATAAAGCGTATCACAAGCAAGAACATGGTCACCAGCTTTTAATGCTGTCCATAATGTAGCAGCAATAGCACCCATACCAGATGAAGTAGAGGCACAAGCTTCACCACCTTCTAAAGCAGCGACTTTTTCTTCTAAAGAAGTATTAGTTGGATTTCCTAATCTGGAATATATGTATCCTTCTTCTTCGCCTGCAAATCTTTTTCCACCTTGTTCAGCGCTTTCGAATACAAATGTTGAAGTTTGATATATTGGCAATGATAAAGCACCAGCAGCGTTTTTGTGATGCCCTGCATGAATTGATGTAGTTGCAAATCCTTTTTTATTATCCATTATTAAAACCCCCTTATTTTTAATATGAATATTTATTATATAAATTTTACTGTGAAGAAATTTGTAGTCTTGATAAAGTTTCAGAATTTTCACAACCTCTGTGAACACATAACCTATACTAAAAAAATTTTGATTTGTAAAGTACTTTTGTAGGTTATTTATTTTTGAGAAGTATTATAAATATTATAGAAATGAGATTTACTTCTTAATATAATTGTAATTTCATAGGACTGTATATTAGTATAACTAAAAAAATATAACTTGATATAGTTAAAAACTATAGTTAAGAAAATAATAAATTTATAAAATACAAATACTAAAAACATATAATTATTTTTATTAAAATGATGAAAAAGAATGATTTTTGATTACGATTTGTAGTATGGATTTTTATAAAAATAATTGTCCAAGCAATTATTTATTTAAAAGATCCTTTAACATTTGTAAATATATTTGTCCAATATTAGATAGAGTAATGTCCTTATGATAAATTATACCGATATTTATAACTTCATCAACATCAAGAGGTATGGATATAATTTTTCTACCACTTAAAAAATAAGCAGGATACATACCAGAAGAAATTGTATATCCATTAAGTCCAACCATAAAGTCAAATATTGCAGCTCTATCACTAATTTTTATACTCTTTTTTACGCTTCGAGTACTTAATATTTCTTCTGAAAAGTAAAATGAATTATATGTTCCTTGTTCAAATGATAAGCAAGGATATTCCTCGAGGTCTTCTAGTGTAACTATTTTTTTAGATGCAAGGGGATGATTTTCGCTTATAAATATATGAGGTTTAGCTTTTATTAGAGATAAAAATTTAAGATTGCTTTCACGAATAATTTTTTGCAGTACGCTTTTATTATAATTGCTTAAATATATAATTCCGATTTCGCTGCGTAAATTTTTTACATCATCAATAATTTCAAAGGTTTTTGTCTCTCTAATAGAGAATTCATATTTATCACCACCATATTTTTGTATTAATGATATAAATGCGTTTGTAGCAAAACCATAATGTTGGGTAGAGACGCAGAAGTGTTTTTTAGCATACTTATCTTCAATATATTTTTCTTCGAGTATTTCATATTGCTGAATAACTTGTCTTGCATAGCCGATAAATTCGTATCCTTCATTTGTAAGAGTCATACCTCTATTAGTTCGTACAAAAATAGTAATTTGTAATTCTTGTTCTAGCTCTTTTATAGAATTTGAAAGACTTGGCTGGGATATAAATAAACTTTTGGCGGCTTCGTTGATAGAGCCTTTATCAGCTATAGCAAGCACATATTTTAATTGTTGTAAAGTCATATTAATCACCTACTTTTATTAGAAATTATAATCTTTATATTAAAAATTATAGTATAAAATTATTGCAAATAAGCAATTATAAAGCTAGATTTCTTAATATATTGTAATAAATTAAAACTATATTAAAGTGATATACTAATATTAAAAAGTTAAAATGTCAAAGGAAGGAAAAATCATGTTTGGTTATATAAGAATAAATAAGATGGATTTGACATTTAGAGAATATGATTATTATAAAGGGTATTACTGTGGTTTGTGTAAATATTTAAAAGAAAACCATGGTGAAATTTCAAGATTATCACTAAATTACGATATAACATTTTTAATAGTAATTTTAACAGCTCTTTATAAAGTGGAATCAAAAGTTACAGAAGAGAGATGTATTGCTAATCCATTAAAGAAAAAAATGCGTATAGTAAATGAAATAACTGAATACGCAGCAAGTATGAATATACTTTTATCATATTACAAATTAGAAGATAATTTATATGATGACAATACAATAAAAGATAAATTAGCATATGCAATTTACAAAGGAAAATTAAAATCAGCGTATGAAAAATATCCCGAGAAGGCAGAATATATCAAACAACAACTTTTAAATTTAAGAGAATTAGAAAATGAAAAATCAAAAAGTATTGATAGAGTTTCAAATACATTTGGAAACTTAATGGGAGAAATATTTGTATTTAAAAAAGATGAATATGAACAAACTTTAAGAAACATAGGGTTTAACTTAGGAAAGTATATCTACATACTAGATGCATATGAAGATTTAGAAGAAGATTATAAAAATAAAAGATATAATCCATTTATGGATTATATAGATAAAAAAGAAGAGTTAAAAAATAAAGTAGATAGGTTAATAAGTATGTCTTTAGGAATGGTTGCTAAAAATATAGAAAATTTAAATCTTGAATTTAATAAAGCTATAATAGACAACATAATATATTCTGGAGTTTACTTAAGATATAAACATATATTAGAGGAAGGGTGTGAAACAAATGTATAGTAATGTATATCAAGGTCAATTTGGAGATATAAGAAGTCTGATGGCTAAGAAGGAATTTCAAAGAGCATATGATTTACTTCAAAAGATAAACAATAAGTGTAGTGAATGGTACTATCTAACTGGACTATCAGCTATGAATATTGGATATTATGATGAAGGTGAAGAATATATAAAAACAGCGGCCACTATGGAGCCAAAAAACGAAGAATATAGTCATGCATTTAATCAATATAACCAATATAGAAACGACTATAATAATCACTCATATAACTACAATCGAAGAAAAAGAAATGATTCAAATGGTTGTTGCTGCTGTTGTTGTGGTGATGACTGTTGTGATACATTGTGTCAATTATGGTGCGCTGATCAATGTTGTGAATGTTGTGGAGGCGACTTAATAAGCTGTTGTTAAAATAATTGTCACAAGTTTTAATTTAAGGGAGGATTGATTAAATGGGCAGAAAAATTGCATATACAGGGATGCTTTTGGCAGTAGATGTTACGATATTTTTAATGGTTAATTTATTTCAAACAAATACTATTTTTCTGTTGGGTTTAGCATCTCTTCCTATTGCTATTGTTATTATGAATTGGGGGCCAAAAACAGGCATAGTATTTTATCTAGCATCTGTAATACTTAGTTTTATAGCAATGGCAAATAAAATTCATTGGGCTATATATACACTTACATTTGGCATATATGGATTGATTAAATTTTTAATAGAACAAGATAGACCAATAATTTTGGAATATATACTTAAGTTACTTTACGCAAATATAGCTTTAGTAATATTATATTTTATTGCAAAACAATTTGTATATGTACCTTCAAAGTGGTATCTAGTCTTATTATTTGAAGTAGTATTTTTAATATATGATTATGTTTATTCTTTATTTATAGATTATTATGATCAAAAGCTAAAACATATTTTTGAAAAATAAATTTAAAAGAGATATCTATTATAATTTAATTATTTATTATGGATATCTCTTTTTATATATTTAAATCTTATGAATTTCTATATTCATGTGGTGTTTGACCTGTTTTCTTTTTGAATATTTGTATATAATGACTTACATTGTTGAACCCTACATTTTCAGCAATATCTAGTATAGAAAAGCTGGTATTTTTTAATAATTTCATACTTTCGTTAATTCTATAATTAATTAGATAATCGTAAGGTGACATTTTAAGTGATTTCTTGAAAAATCTGCAACACTCACCTTTACTAACAAATACAGAATCAGCAATATCTTGAAGAGTGATTTTATTACTATAATTTTTATGAATAAAGGATAAAACATCTTTGACCCTTTCTTCATTGATTGGTTTGGGTTCCGTTTTTTGAGAAAATATATCATTTTCATTCAGTACTAATAAAAGCCAAAATCTCATTAAATTTATATAAATTTCTAATTCATATCCTCTAGATTTTGATATGTCAGCAGTTATTATATCCATAATGAATTTTAATGCTTCTTTTTCCCACTTATTTTCCCCATAAATTTCAATTGAATTTAAATTATCTGCTGTAATAACGGGGTCGATGTACTTTTGTTCAATTATGCTTCCAGGGAAAGTTTTTAATAACTTAGGGTTAAATATTACAGAATGATAGATACAATCTTTATCACCAACACTTTTAGCCATGTGTATTCTTTGTGTATTTATAAAAATTCCCTGACCACTCTTTAAAATATATGACTTTTCCCCAACTATAAACTCTATAGACCCTTTAGTTACAATTGATATTTGTATTTCATCATGCCAATGAAGTTTAACATAACCTTTAGAAAAATTTCTAATTTCACTAAAACTAACTTCAAAGGGGAATGAATACATTTTTTCAATACTAATATCTTCTAATTTGTCATTTAAAACCATTTTATTAGGACGCATAAAATTCACCCCTTATATGTTAATATATTGATATTTTTTCGTTAAGATACTGATAGAAATAAAGTTATCTTGACGATATAATTATAATTGAAAATATCTAGTTAATCAAATTAAACTAGCAAAAAATATATTGTTTTATTAAATAATATATACAAATAAATAATTAAAAAATAAGCAATATAATTATATAACATAATTATATTATTGAGATTGTAATTATCTATAGCTTTAGAGCAAAAAATAATATACCAAACCTAACGAACTGGACCCCTCCAAAAAAAATATATGGGTCCTTTTTGTTTGTTCAAAAAAATATGTTATACTAAATAATAATATACGAAACAAAGGTTTGTTAAGTTAAAAAACTTATTTTTTTAAGGGTAAAATATTTTTTAAGGAGATGGGTAATTTGAAAATTTCAACAAAGGGAAGATATGCATTACGTCTAATGATTGACTTGGCAATAAATGACGAGGGGAAATGTATAAGAATAAAAGACATTGCTAAAAGACAAGAGATTTCTGAGAAATATTTAGAACAAATAATATCTATACTAAATAGAGCTGGGTACATAAAAAGTGTTAGAGGTCCTCAAGGAGGTCACAGACTAGCAAGACATCCAAGAGAATATACAGCAGGGATGATACTTAGATTAACAGAGGGAAGTTTAAGTCCTGTAACATGTTTAGATGATGATATAAATCAATGTAGTAGACAAGCACAATGTGCTACATTGGAGCTATGGAAGATGTTAGATAAGGCTATAAGTGATGTTGTCGACAATGTGACACTTGAAGATTTGGTTCAATGGCAAATAAATAAAAATAATAATTATATTATTTAAGAAATATATAGAACTGCTTAAAATAACTAAGATTTTAAGCGGTTTTTTTGTGCAAAAATTTAAATGTAAAAAAATACCATATTTCATATTGACATAGTAGGATTTATGAACTACTATTAAAGCATACTGAACAGGTAGGAAATGGAAAATATAAAGATTGAAATAAATATTTATATACAGGGGGATAACAAAATGTCAAATAAAATAAGTAGAAAAGATAGAAAGTTAAAATTTGAAACATTACAACTTCATGTAGGTCAGGAATCACCAGACCCAGTTACAGATGCAAGGGCAGTTCCAATATACCAAACATCTTCATATGTATTTAAAAACTGTGACCATGCAGCTGCGAGATTTGGATTAAGTGATGCAGGGAATATATACGGAAGATTAACTAATCCAACAGAAGATGTATTTGAACAAAGAATGGCAGCACTTGAAGGTGGGGTAGCAGCATTAGCTGTAGCTTCAGGAGCAGCAGCACTAGCTTATACATTCCAAAACTTAGCTCAAAATGGGGATCATATAGTAGCAGCTAATAATATCTATGGGGGAACATATAACTATTTAGCACATACATTCCCAGAATACGGTGTAACAACTACTTTTGTTGACCCAGCGGATAAAGAAGCCATAGAAAATGCAATAAAAGAAAATACGAAAGCAGTATTTATAGAAACATTAGGAAATCCAAACTCAGATGTAGTTGATATAGAAGCAATATCAAAAATAGCACATGACCACAAAATACCTCTAGTGATAGACAATACATTTGGAACACCTTATTTAATAAGACCAATAGAACATGGTGCAGATATAGTTGTTCATTCTGCAACTAAATTTATAGGAGGTCATGGAACAACAATCGGTGGAGTAATAGTAGATGGAGGAAAATTTGATTGGGAAGCATCTGGCAAATTCCAAAGCTTAGTTGACCCAAATCCAAGTTACCATGGAGTAAGCTTTACGAAAGCAGTTGGACCAGCAGCTTTTGTAACAAAAATAAGAGCTATATTACTTAGAGATACAGGAGCTACACTTTCACCATTCCATGCATTCTTATTTTTACAAGGATTAGAAACTTTATCACTAAGAGTTGAAAGACATGTAGAAAATGCATTAAAGGTTGTTGAATATTTAAATAATCATACACAAGTTGAAAAAGTTCATCATCCATCTATAACAGATGATCCAGAACAACAAAGATTATATAAAAAATACTTCCCAAATGGTGCAGGTTCAATATTTACTTTTGAGATAAAAGGAGATGCTCAAAAAGCAAAAGATTTTATAGATAATCTTGAATTATTCTCATTACTTGCTAATGTGGCAGATGTTAAATCATTAGTAATACATCCAGCATCTACAACACATTCACAATTAAATGAAGAAGAATTATTAGAACAAGGTATAAAACCAAATACTATACGTTTATCAATAGGAACAGAACATATTGATGACATTATACAAGATTTAGAAGAAGCATTTAAATCTGTTAAATAGTAGATATATAGATAAAAAGATTGAAAGATCTTTAGGAGGAAAATAAAATGTCTAAAATAGCTAAAAAACTAACTGATTTAATAGGAAATACACCTTTACTTGAACTTGGAACTTATAGAGATGAAAATAAATTAGAAGCAAATTTAATAGCGAAACTTGAATACTTCAATCCACTTGGAAGTGTAAAGGATAGAGTTGCAAATGCAATGATAGAAACTGCTATTAAGGAAGGTAAAATTAATAAAGATACAGTAATAATAGAACCTACTAGTGGAAATACTGGTATAGGATTGGCATTTGTTACTGCAACAAAAGGTCTTCGTTTAATACTTACTATGCCAGAAACAATGAGTATAGAAAGAAGAAGAATAGTTTCTGCATTAGGAGCAGAAGTAGTATTAACACCTGGAGTAGAAGGAATGAAGGGTGCTATTGCAAAAGCAGAAGCATTAAAAGAAGAGTATGGAAATGCATTTATTCCACAACAATTTGAAAATGAAGCTAACCCTAAAATCCATTTTGAAACTACTGGTCCAGAAATATGGAGAGATACAGATGGAGAGGTCGATATATTTGTTGCAGGTGTAGGTACTGGAGGAACAGTCACAGGTATAGGAAAATATATAAAATCTCAAAATCCAAATGCAAAAATAGTTGCAGTAGAACCAGCTACATCAGCAGTACTTTCTGGTCATAAACCAGGACCTCACAAGATTCAAGGTATAGGTGCAGGATTTGTACCTAAAGTTTTAGATTTAGATATAGTAGACGAAATAATTCCTGTTGAAAATGAAGATGCTTTTAATGCATCGAGAGCAGTAGCAAAAGCAGAAGGTTTGTTGGTTGGTATATCATCTGGTGCATCAATTTACGCTGCAACAGAGCTAGCTAAAAGACCAGAAAACAAAGGCAAAAATATAGTTGTTTTATTACCAGACACTGGTGAAAGATATTTATCAACAACTTTATTTGAATAGATTTATATAAAATAACTCTTAACAAAGTGAAAAACTCACTATGGCAAGTCAGGCCAAAGGCTTGCCATATCCCCAGGATAACTTATAAAAATGGTATCCCTTAGTTAGTATATAAAATACAAGTATAATAACTAATATAAAAGCTGGAATATAACTTTAAATTTAAGTTATTCCAGCTATTTTTTTAATTTCTAACCTATTAACTAAAGCAATGGAATCTTCGATTCGTTGGCGCTATGAGCGAAGCGAATTTTTTTAACTAAAACAAAAATACAATCTATAGTTAGCTTTTAATTATATTATTTTCTTGTCCAAGTTATATTATCTCCACGAGACATATCTAGTACATATCCCGCAATATTTATTCTATTTTCGATGCAGTGACGACATTCTGCTGCCTCATCTCCTGTGCATATTTTATTGTCATAAAGTTCATATTTTTTTCTAGAAGAAGTAGGTGATAAGTTTGGCATGGCAACATTAGCGCCGGCATCAAATCCTTTTTCACGACCTACTGGATCTATTGTTCCTAAGGCTGTAGTTGCTGGCAATAGGCAAGTAGGAAGTAATAATCTAATTAATGATAGCATTAGTGTAGTTTCCTCAACAGTACCTGCAGGTTCATTCTTAAATTGAGTATCGTGATGTGGGATAAAAGGGCCTATTCCAACCATATGTGGGTCTAGTTCTTTTAAAAATAGTAAATCTTCTGCTAAAATTTCTGATGTTTGATAAGGCGAATGAACCATAAATCCAGCACCTATCTGATAACCAATTTCTTTTAAGTTTCTTAAACATTGAATTCTGTTTTGGAGTGACATACATCCTGGGTGAAGTTTTTTATAATGTTCTTCGTTTGCAGTTTCATGTCTAAGTAAATACCTATCTGCACCTGCATCATAGTATTTTTTATATGATTCATAACTTTTTTCACCTATAGATAGTGTAACTGCGCAATTTGGATATTTGGATTTTATTGATTTTACGATTTCTACAATTTTATCATCAGTAAAATATGGGTCCTCGCCACCTTGTAAGACATAAGTATTATATCCAAGAGTGTGACCAATATCAGCACATTGCATAATTTCATCTAGAGAGAGTCTATATCTGTCGGCATTTTTATTTGATTTTCTAATTCCACAATAATAGCAGTCGTTTTTACAATAATTAGTGAACTCGATTAAAGCTCTTAAATAAACTTTATTGCTATAGTATTTATCCCTTAGACAGGATGCTTTTTTATGTAGATATTTTCTATCTTCATCATTTATATTTTTTATTATATAAACTAATTCTTCCTTAGTTAATATATGTGTATCTGCCAGTTTATCGATTAAATTTCTTATATTCATAAAACTTCTCCTTTAAAATAAAATATAAAATTCATACTTGGAAAGTATGGAATTACTTATATTTTAGCACAAAAACATATTATGTGTAAAATTATGGAAATTAAGGTGAATACAAAAAAAACTGTGAGAAAAATAGATTATTTAACTCACAGTTTCGTATAAAAAGTTATTTTTTAATAATTAATTTTATAATTTAAAGTAATTAACTTGGTAATCAGTTAACTCAGTATCACATTCAGCACAGTGGAAACTTTTCTTAGATGTTATGAAACTATTTGATTCATTATCGTACTCAGTTTTCATTTTCGTAACTATACCGGCAGCAGTAAGGTCTTTACCACATTTTTTACAGTTTTGAACTGTGCATATATTTTCCAAAAATGCAGGATTTAACTGTTCTATAGTGTATCCACATTTTGAACAATTTACTCCATTTTCTTGTTCTTTTGATGTAACTACTAATCCTTTACCATCTTTAGAATATTTATAATTTACCTTTTCTACAGTTGAATAACCAGATTCAAAGATGTTGCAACTACAATTAGGACATATGAATTTAGGTTCATATCCATTTATATTAGTATTTTCTTTTGTATCCGTATTTTCAGTAGGTGTAGATTCTTTTTTAGTCTCTTCTGATTTTTTAACAGTTTCAGTTTTATCAGTTTTATTAGGAGTAGATTTTGCTTTTTCTTCTTTTTTTGGTTGTTCACTTTGACCACCATAATAAGCTCCACCTAAGTCAACTTGACCGCATAAATCAGATAATTTTTCTCCCATAGTTTTTAAGAAAGTTTCTAATTCATCTTCAGGATTACTTTCTTCTTTATTTTTATTAGAACTATCGAAGTTTAATATATAATCATAAATATCTTTTGCATTAAATTGTACTGCAGCTGCTAAAATATGTTCTTTTATAGTAGCATACTCTTGATTTTTAGAAGGATTATTCAAGTTGATTATATCATTATCTAAAATGAATTTGACTATTGAAAGATAGTCGTATTTAGTTGCAAAGAAAAGAACCATTTCATCTAGATTATTGTCAGAAATTCTGTCCGCAAAATCAACAAATACTTCTGGAGAATCTAGATAGATTTTCTTTTCTAAATCTTTTAAATCGCTAAGTATTTCTATAATATTAAATATTTTTTTCATAATTAATTAATCCTCCTCGATTAAATTTTATAAATCATTTTCATATAATTTCACACTTGGATCAAGAGAGTAGATTATATCCTTTCTTTCTACTATAATTTTAGTAGTTTTTGATAATGTCTCATCTTGATTTATGTGAAGTAAAAGCTCCTTTGTAGGATTTATGGCAATTGGATTACCAACTCGTCTCAACATATTAATATCACCGTTTGTGTCTCCATAAGCATATGATTGATTTAAGTCTAAGTTGTACTTCTCAACAAGTTCGTCAATAGCCTTATTTTTGCTTACAGAATCCCACATTGGGATAACTTCACCAGTAAATGCATTATCTTTAAATACATATATACTGCCTCGATAATCTGTAATATTATATTTTTCCGCCATTTTTTTTACTAGAAAATCGGGGCTACCAGAGATAAATATAACTTTATGACCTTGTGATAAATGCCACTTAATTCTAGAACGAGTATAAGTATAAACTCTTTCTGATTTTAATTTGATTACTTGGTCTGTTGCAAAATCTATTGCTGATTTATCTAATCCCATTAGTGATTTAACATATAAATCACACAAGTTTAGAAGATAATCGTCGTAATTTCCTTGTCTTCTATCCCAAGTCATAAAAATGTCTCTCGTATTGTCAACCCATGCTTTTTCATCAACAACTTCATATTTAATCAGTTTTTTGAAATGTTCAACCATAAGCGAATCCCTATAGATTGTACCGTCGATATCAAAAAAGGCTGCTGTATTTTTCATAAAGATCACCCCTAATTATGCTTTCTTATATTATATTATATTTTGTGTAAATAATATACTAAGACTATAAAATATAATTAAAATGATATATTATAGTTGTATTATATTTAAAAATAGAACTAATAATTAAAGATAAAGACTTTTTAGATAAGATTAGAGAGGAGAATATATGAATTTTGAATATGCAAAAATAACAAGGTCTAGACTTATGGGAAGTATGGGACTTATTACAAAATATAGCGATGAAAATAACGAAGTATTTGAATACTATCTTTTAGATTGTGAAGGGTTAGGTTTTTGTGATTATGTAAGATTAGAAAATCCTACAAAACAAGAAGCATATATGGAAGAAGAGCGATTAATGGGGGGATTAGGAGAAAATAGAATATTTATATCTGAAGATAGAGCTCTATTTTTAATCCAGTACTTTGGACGCAAAAATTTAGAATATGAAAAGCCACTTCCAGATGGTGAAGAGTATTATATGAATATAATAGAAAATTACGAAACAGAAGTTACAATGGAAGAGATGTTCCCTATTTTATGCAGAAAAGTGACTAGCGAAGTAGAATTTATAAACTTCATGACTATGAGATTTATTGCGTGGGATAGAGAAGCACTTAGATATTTCTGTGAAAATGAAGAAACTGCATATATGCATATTACTAATATAAATGGAACACTTCTTAAAAATACAGTTTATGAAAAAGGTAATGGCAGATATATAAGTAAGCCAATTTATGAAGATAGCGATGGTTATTATGTCTGTAAAATCGCATTTAATATAGAAAAAGAGAATGATGAATACAAAGTAAAATCAATATTTGTTACTGATAAACAGCCACTTTATGATTTCCAAGTATTTGATGAAATATCTAAAAATGAGTTTGTAGATATTTATAATTTAAAAGAATACGACGAGTTTGTGGACAAGTTCTATACAGATAATCCTTTTATGATGAAAAGCCATTTAGACGAGGGGACATTCTTCACTAGATTTAACTTTAATAACAATCATGTAAAACAAAATGTATATGTAATAAATAATGACTTAAAAGCAGTTTATTATGTAATGGAAGATAAATTATATGTTGGAACTTATTCAAAAAGAGACAGAGATTATATAAATAAATTGTTAATAGCAAACTACAAAGATTATATATCATTTGATGATGCAATGTGTTTTGAGCAAAATGTATTATATGATTTTGCTGAATCTGGTTGTGATGATTTTTATTATTTTATAGAAGATTAAAAAATATATAGAAAATATTTTGATAAAATATTATGAATTGAAAATGGCTATCTATTTCTTAAAATAAAAAATATTAACAAAAAATGAGAATTAGTATCAAATTATATTGATAATCCTTATAAAATATGTTACTATTATTTCAGTAGTTAATTTAGGTTAACAAAATAGCCCTTTAAAGTGATGAAAAAATAGCTCCTATATTTATATATAGGAGCTGTTTTTTTATGTAAATAATTATATTTATTTATAACTAATAATTGTTATAGAAATATTAAATTTTATAAAATTGTGGGAAAAATAAATTTTTAGTACTATAATTTAATTACATAGTTTATTTATATTTATTTGGATAAGATTATTTGCTACGCAAAGAATAATCTTATTTTTTTGCAAAAAAGAAGACAACCCAGAATTATCTAGATTGCCTCCTATTACGTATTTATAATATTGGGGGAATATTATGAGGAATACATTTATATTATTGGCAGGAAAAAAAATCTTATACACTTTTCTAAAAAATTTCTAAAAAATTTTCAAAGCACTTAAATCACTATTTCTTGATAGTTATAATAAAATAAATTCTCTTGTTATAAATAAAGTTATGGGTATAATATATAGAGCACATGTATAAATAAAACATACAAAAAAATATACAAAGTGCAAGAAAAAACATGTTAAAAGAATGACGTTTTGTTGGTAAAACAACATATATTTAGTATTTATTGGGCTATAATAAATTTATAATAACAAGTCGAAATATAATATATTTTCGATCTGCCAGACTATTTATTTAAAACGTATTTATTTTAAAAATTCAAATTGTGGGAGGATGTTTATTATGGGATTCAAATCAGATATTGAAATAGCTCAAGAAGCTAAACCTCAAGATATTAGAGAAATTGCAAAGAAATTAGGATTAACAGAAGACGATTTAGAGTTATATGGTAAATATAAAGCTAAAATTGACTACAACTTACTTAAAAAAGATAATGGGAAAAAGAAAGCTAAGTTAATATTAACTACAGCTATCAACCCAACTCCAGCAGGAGAAGGTAAAACTACTACTACTATAGGTGTGGCTGACGG
>NZ_JBCLNH010000010.1:0-99755 GCF_039062665.1 Clostridium sp. 2218st1_F5_2218SCRN_220325
CTTTTAATATATTGAATAAATATGTTACGTAAATTAATATGTATCTTATTTTTTATTTTTATTCTATATTTTAATTAATAAATATTGCTCCAGTTTTAGTTTTTAATCTTCACTTATCTTTAGAGGTATTAACGCAAAAAAAATTTCCTTAAACATTCTAAGGAAATTTCAAAATATATATTTTTCAAGGAGCAAATTATAACAACATATTCTTATTAATAATATAATTTAAAGAATAATTGTTATTATATTATTGCTGCCTTCATTTATAATTTTTTGTAGTGTTTTTTGGATTTTAAATCTAATTTCATCTGGCATCATATACAACTTACTTTGTAGCTGTTCTTTTACTAAATCATTTAATGACTTACCAAACATATTTGATTCCCATAATTCACTAGGATTTTGTTCAAATTCATTTAGAAGATATTTAACCATTTCTTCACCTTGATCTTGATTTCCTACAATTGGAGATACTTCTGTAGATATATCTGCTTTTATAATGTGAAGTGATGGTGCATTTGCTTTTAACTTAACTCCATATTGTTTTCCTTGTTTTATAATTTCAGGCTCTTCCAAGCTAAGTTCACTAAGTGATGGTGCTACAACTCCATATCCAAAAGTTTTAGCATCATTTAATGCAACTTCTATCTTGTCGTATTCTCGTTTTACTTTAGATAAAGTCGTAACTAAATTCAATAATTGACTATCCCCTTCAATCTTAAATCCACTCTTTTCTTCTAATACTGTATAGAACAATTCTTGTTTTGTAGCTAATTGAATATTTATTACTCCTTCACCAAGTTCTACACTATCTACATTTACGCCTTCTAAAAATTCTAATTCTTTAAATCCATTTATAATATCATCAATATCTCTAATTTTTTGTAAACTAGCTATACATTCTTTTAATGTAGCTATTATACTTTGTTTTATCCAATGATTTTTTTCTAATCCTTCTACCCATTTAGAAATATTTATTCTTATTTCATTTACTGGGAAGTCATATAATACTGTTTCTAAGATATTTTCTATATCAGATTCATTCATTTCTTCCACATTTACTGGCAATATAGGTACTTCATATTTTTCTTCCAATTCTTTTCTTAGAAGTTCTGTTTTTTCTTCTTTTGGAGTCATGCTGTTTAAAACTACTACAAATGGTTTTTGGATTGATTTTAACTCATCTATTACTCTTTCTTCAGCTTCGATATAGTTGCCTCTTTCTATACCAGTTACACTTCCATCAGTTATAACTACTACTCCTATTGTAGAGTGATCTCTTATAACCTTTTTTGTGCCTATTTCTGCAGCTTCCTCAAAAGTCATAGCGTCTTTTGACCATGGCGTAGATACTAATCTTTGTTTGCCGTTTTCTTCGTGTCCTAATGCCCCATCAACTATGTATCCCACACAGTCGACCATTCTGACTTTTAGAGAAACAGCGTCTTTTAATTCAATAACTACACCATCTGCAGGTACAAACTTAGGTTCAACAGTCATGATAGTTTTGCCTGAGCCACTTTGAGGTATTTCATCTCTAGTTCTATCTCTTTTGAATTCATTGTCTATATTAGGTAGAACTAGCGTTTCCATAAACTTTCTTATAAATGTTGATTTTCCTGTTCTAACAGGGCCAACAACCCCTATATATATATCACCTTGAGTTCTTTTTGCTATATCCTCATAAATGTTCATTCTTATTCCCTCCTGCATACATTTCTTATTAAAGTATATTGAACAGTTTCTAAATTTATAACAAAAATCTTATTGCGTGGTTGTGAATGAATATAATTTCCTATGTGCTATAAAATGTAAAAAAATAAAACCTACATAGAGTTTAAGTTTTATTTAACTTAAAATCCATGTAGGTTTTATATATAAATTAATTATGTACAAATCCGTTATTAACGACTTCTTCCATTTCATTTTTCTTATGTCTAGTCATAAGTGCTTTTACAGTTTCTTCAGTATTTGATCCTTCGTATAATACTGAATAAATAGCATTAGTTATTGGTAGTTCAATATTTAATTTTTTACCAACTTTATAAGCAACTTCTGTTGCTACAATACCTTCAACAACCATATCAACTTCAGCTAATGTTTCCTCTAGTGTTTTTCCTTGTCCCATAAGTATTCCAGCTTTTCTATTTCTACTGTGCATACTAGTACAAGTTACGATTAAGTCTCCAATACCTGAAAGTCCTGTGAAAGTTGTTACATGTGCACCCATAGCAACTCCAAGTCTACCTATTTCTGTAATACCTCTAGTCATTAATGCTGCTTTTGCATTATCTCCATATCCAAGTCCATCACACATACCAGCACCAAATGCTATTATGTTTTTTAGAGCTCCACCTAATTCAACCCCTATTATATCTGGATTAGTGTAAACTCTAAGTACAGGACTCATAAATGCATCTTGTACAATTTCAGCTATTTCTAAATTTGGAGATGCTGCTACTAATGTAGTCGGCATAAATTTAGAAACTTCTTCAGCATGAGATGGTCCAGATAAAGTAACATATTCATTATTTGGTAGTTCTGATTTAACTACTTCAGATAATCTAAGTCCTGTTTCTCTTTCAAGACCTTTTGCAACATCAACTATAATTTGATTTTCTTTTATAAAAGGCTTTATCTTTTTGCATACACTTCTTACAGCTTGTGATGGCACTGCCAATACTACTATTTTACTGTCTTTTATTACACTTTCTAAATCAGTAGATATTCTCATTTCTTTTGGGAAAATAACACCTGGTAAGAATCTAGAATTTACTCTTGTAGTATTAATTTCGTTTGCTTGAGATTCATCTCTCGTCCACATATCTACTTTATATCCATTTTTATAAAGAGCTAGGGCAAGTGCGCTCCCCCAACTTCCTACACCTACTACACATACCTTCTCCATAATGACACCACCTAGTTTATTATTTTTTTTCACCAAGTTTTCTTTCTGTTCCATTTATAAGACGTTTTATATTTGCTCTATGAGTATATATAACTGATGCTGATAAAAATAATGTTACCCATATACCTTTTGTATTGTGGTTTATAAGCATCAACACAGGAGACAAACATATACTTAAAACAGAACCTAAAGAAACATATTTGCTAACTAATACTATTATTATAAATGCTGCTAAACATGTAAGAGCTACAATAGGATTTATAGCTAACATCGCACCTAAAGAAGTTGCTACTCCTTTACCGCCTTTAAAACCTAAAAATGCTGGCCAATTATGTCCTATTACAACGGCTACTACAGCTATATAAGCGCAAGTTGCCTCATCTGCTTTCATGTAATGGGCTAATACCCTAGCAAATCCAACTGCAATCGCACCTTTTAAAACATCGCCACCAAAAGTCATGGCTCCTGCTTTTTTACCCATAGTTCTAAGTACGTTAGTTGATCCTGCATTACCCGAACCTTGAGTTCTTATGTCTACGCCTGCAAATTTTTTGCCAATAATATATGATGTTGATATATTACCTAAAAGATAAGCAACTACTATAATAATTAAATAAACTAACATCTCTGGCCCCCCATATTTTTATTATTTTCTTCTGTTCTTTTCTCTGTACTCAAATTGCACTGAAGTTCCTTCAAATCCAAAGTTCTCTCTTATTTTATTTTCAAGATATCTTTGATAAGAGAAATGAGTAAGCTGTTTATCATTTATAAATAATGTAAATTTAGGTGGCTTAGTTCCTGTTTGAGAACCATAATAAATTTTAAGTCTTTTACCTTTGTCTGATGGTGGTTGATTAAGCATAACTGCTTCACCTATAACATCATTTAATGCTGATGTACTAACACGTTTAGCATGTTCACTAGCTACATAGTTTACTGTTTCTAGTATTTTATTCATTCTTTGGTTAGTAAGAGCAGATACGAATAATACTGGTGCATACATCATGAACGGGAATTTCTCTCTTATTTCTTTTGTGTAGTTTCCTAATGTTTTGTTGTCTTTTTCAATTAGGTCCCATTTATTTACGATGAATATGCATCCTTTACCTTCGTCGTGAGCTATACCAGCAACTTTAGTATCTTGTTCTGTAACACCTTCAGTTGCGTCTATAACTATTAAAACAACGTCAGCTCTTTCTACAGCAGTCATAGATCTTATGACACTGAATTTTTCAACTCTTTCATATACTTTACTTTTTCTTCTTATACCTGCTGTATCTATTAATAAATATTGTTGTCCGTCTTTTTCAAAGTATGTATCTATAGCATCTCTTGTAGTACCTGCAATTGGACTTACTATAACTCTGTTTTCTCCTAAAATATTATTTAAGATAGAACTTTTTCCTGCATTTGGTTTACCTGTTATTGCTACCCTAATTATATCTTCGTCATACTCAGTGTTTAATCCTTTAGGGAATTGCTCTACAACTTCATCTAATAAGTCTCCAAGACCCATACTATTTGCACTTGATATTGCATATGGATTTCCTAGACCTAATTCATAGAAGTCATATATATTGTCCATTTGGTTTATACTGTCTATTTTGTTTACAGCTAATAAAACTGGTTTATTTGTTTTTCTAAGTATTTGAGCTACTTCTTTGTCAGCTGCTGTAATACCAGCTTTTCCATCTACAACAAAAATTATGATGTGTGCCATGTCTACTGCTAACATCGCTTGGTTTCTCATTTGAGATAATATTACATCTCCGTTATCTTTTTCGATACCACCTGTATCTATTAATGTGAAGTATTTGTTTAACCATTCTACTTCTGCAAATATTCTATCTCTTGTTACACCTGGTGTATCTTCTACTATTGATATTCTCTTTCCTGCTAATTTATTGAACAGTGTTGATTTTCCTACATTTGGTCTACCAACCACTGCTACAATTGGTCTATTATCGCTCATTTTAATCTCCCTTCTAGTTTATGATTTTTTCTACAAAATCTTTTCCTTCATTTTGACAAGTTATTACTTGAACATTTAATTTTTCTGTTAATTCTTCTAATGTTATATCATCTAAAAATACTTCTTCATCGCTTTTTAACATTGATCTAGTTATATATAAAGCACTACCTAAATCTTTATCTTTTAATTGATTGATTATATCAGTAGCAGTTATAAGACCTGATACAGTTATTGTATGACCGAAATAATCATTTCTTATCTTATATACGTTTATTTTTACATTTTTGAATTTTTCCATAACTTTATTTGCCATATCAAGGATAAATTCATATGCTGAACTTCCTGTTGCTATAGAAACAGTCTTTTCTATGCTATCATCTGCATCTAAAGTTTTTAAGTAGTTTATTGTTTCAGTTCCTTGTTTACGAATCATCCCTACTCCATCTTCAAATTGTAAAAATCCTTCGTATTCATCATAATCTAATAGTGGTCTTTTTGCTATTATATAAAACTCATCTGATAAGAAAGCAAATCTTGTATTTAATTCTTTTAAATACTTCTCTTGTAGAGCATGTACTTGGTCGATTGTTTCATTTGCACTTTCATATTCGAAAATTTCTAGTTTTGCTAAATTATCTCTGTATTTAGTAATACCTACAGGTACTATAGCTACACTATTTACATAAGGATAAAGGTTTGATAAATCACTTAAAGTTCTATCTAATTCTTCTTTGTCATTATATCCAGGACATAATACTATTTGACAGTTCATCTCGATATGTGCATCAGCTAATCGCCTCATAGTATCGATTAATTTTCCAGCGTGCTTATTTGTTATCATTTTTCTTCTAAGCTCTGGATTTGTTGTATGAACTGATATATTTATAGGACTTATTCTGTATTTTATTATGTTGTCTATATCCTCTTCGCTCATATTTGTTAAAGTGACAAAATTTCCTTGTAAGAAAGAAAGTCTTGAATCGTCATCTTTGAAATAAAGAGTTTCTCTCATACCTTTTGGAAGTTGGTCTATAAAGCAGAAAACGCATTTATTTCTACAGCTTTTTGCTTTATCGATTATAGGATTTACAAATTCGATACCTAATTCTTCATCAAAATCCTTTTCGATTTCATATATATAGACTTCGCCATCTCTTTTTTGTATTTCTAATTCTATATACTCATCACTTATTAAAAATTTATATTCTATAATATCGTGAATTTCTTCGTCATTAACAGCTATTAATAAGTCTCCTACTTCTATTCCTATTTCTTCAGCAATAGAACCTTTATAAACTTTACTTATGATGTTGTTGCTATTTTTTACGTTGACTTCCATAAATCTTTCACCCTTCTCTAAAAATACATCATCTTATAATATCGTATAATTTTAAGTTAGTCAAATATATAAATTTATATACATTAATTTTAGTGTTTAACTATTATTAGGGTTTCTTTTGCGATTTCATGAACAACACCATCAACACACTTAGCCATCAACATAGCTTTATTTTGCATGTCATCGTCATTATCTGCATAAAATATCGGACAACCTCCTCCAGATGTCATATTTTTATTCGTTGTTATTATAGCTAATGTAAAATCATTTATAGACATATCTGACATATTACTTACCTTCCTTTCTTCCTATTACATAATTTTTTAAGGCTATATTTTTACCTCTAGCACTTGATACTATAGGTGTTGATTTAACTGCTTGTATAACTGCCTCAATGTTTTTTTCTATAGGTAAATACGCTATTACTAGACTTTCGTTTTTAGGATTTCGTCTTGGTATAGGAGTAAAAACTGGCTCGTTTTTTTGTCTATAAAGCCCCAATCTGCTGTATAAATTATATGCTATTGTCTGTCTTTGGCCTGGGTCTTGTATTATTGAAGCATTTATATAATTATTGTCTTTTGGAAGTATTTCTATTCCAACTCCATATTTTAAAAATTTTTCTCGTTCTGACTTTAACCCTACGTTTGTTATTCCACTTAGTGAGCCAACTTTGAGTATACTGTTATCTTCAAATGATATATCTACAATCTTTACATCTGCGATATCTCCAATAGAATCCCTTTTTATAAGCTTTTTTAAAATAAATGCTAGTACTATACCTAATATAGTACTTATAAGTAAGCTTATATTTTGACCTAATTTGAATTCTGATGTAATTAAATAGTAGCAACCAACTGTGAAAAATGAAGATATTATACACATATAGTTTCTAATTTCATACGTCTTTGCAATTTCTTCTATAAATGCATTTCCTCTTTGCACAAGTTGTTTTGCTTCTAATTCTGTCAGTGTATCTCTTCTATTTTCTCTTACTTGTCTAAATTGTTCTGCTGCTAAAGATAAAAATGTAATTGATGTATATGATCTTTCGATTAATGCAGGAACTAATAATGCACCTAGTGCAGATGCAATAAAAGCTAAAACTAATTGTGAAATTAAAACATTTGGTTGTGTTGGATATTGTTTTTGTTCTAAATTAAGCATAATTAATCTAGTTAATATTCCTATTACTATTCCGATTAAAAAAATTTTGTCCATTTTATACCTCTCAAACTTATTATTTTATTAAACATTGGTAATTACTTTGTTTTCCTTTTGCCGCTTCTAGGATTGGCGTACTTCCGGCAACTTGTTTTATAAGTTCCATATCGTTTAGAATCGGCATAAAAACAATCAACACACTTTTTGTTTTTAAATCTACTTTTGAGGTTGAAACTATATCGTGTTCATCTACATCTTTATCTACACCTGTATGAATAAATATATTGTATATAATTGCATCTCTTTGACCCAAATCATTTATAACGCCAAAATCTTTTTCGTCTTTTGGCACAACTTCAATTGCTATTCCGTCTTTCAAAAACTTTTCTCTCGTCGCTTTTAGACCTATATTTGTAATAACTACATCATTGACTTTCATTATAGGTCCATCAAAATAAATTTTTGCTTCTTTTATATCGGCTATATCATTGATACTGTTTCTTCTCAATATTCTTCTAAATATTAAACCGACTATCGCGGCTACAACTATAGCTGCTACTGTGCATATTATTATATTTTCGCCAAATCGCTTTGCAATGATGACATAAGCTATTGATGAGCCAAGACCTGCAAATAAACTCACATAGCTTCTTACTTCATAAGTAGATGCTATTTCGTCTATATAGGTTGCACCCTTTTTAACTAATTCATCTTCATCGATATTGTTTAGAGTTATCTTTTCTTGCTTAGATAATCCTTGGAATTGTTGGATACCTACTGCTAAAAAAGTCAATGCTGAGAACTCTTTGTCCATAAGGGCTGGTAGAGCAATTCCTCCTAATGCTGATGTAAGCCCTGCCATTATAATTTGTTCTATATAATCTTGGGGTCTTGTTGGATATTGTTTATCTTTTATTCTAAGAACTAAAAATCTGCATAGCGTTCCGAGTAAGACTGATACTAAAAATGAATGTCTAAACAGAGCTTCGTCTAATACGCTTTCCTTCATAAAATACACTCCTTTACAAAATAAATTTTATTGTATAAACGTTATAAATTTATTTTGTACAAAAGAAAAAATCTTATGTAAACTTTCTATATTGATAGATTTATTTACATAAGATTTCGTTTTTCAGATATTTAATTTCTATTCTGTATTTTGCGGAATTGTGACTATAAAATCACTTCCAACTCCTAAAATACTATTAACTTCTATATTTCCTCCTAAGGATTTTACCATATGCTTAGTAATCGCAAGACCTAATCCTGTCCCCCCTATATCTCTACTTCTAGCCTTATCAACCCTATAAAATCGTTCAAATATTCTATTTAGAGATTCTTTAGGTATTCCTATTCCATTATCTTTAAATTCTAAAATTATATTTTGTTTATCTTTATCATAATATTGAATAACTTGTATTCGTCCATTTTCAGGTGTATATTTTATTCCATTGTCTACTAGATTTAAAAAGATTTGTTTTATATTGTCCCTTATTCCTAATATATGTACTTCTTCATCTTCAAAATCATATGATACTTCTATGTTTTTTGATGAAGCAATATATTGTGTAATTTCACATACTTCTTTAAATATATCAAATAATTTAACTTGTTCGTATGATAAATCTTGACCATTTTCAATTGAAGAAAGCATTAATATATCTTCAATAAGACCTTTTAATCTGTTTGATTCTTTTTCGATTATATCTAAAAAATGATTTCTTGTAGCTTTGTCTATTTCATCATTTATTTTTAAAGTTTCTACAAAACCAGTTATTGATGTTAGCGGTGTTTTTAGTTCATGACTTACATTAGCTACAAAATCTCGTCTCATATTTTCTAATTTTACAAGGTCTGTTATATCTTCAATATTTATAATAGAGCCTATTATCGCATGTTTTGAATCCTGCAGATATACTGGGTCTATTTTTATCCTATATACTAGGTTATCTCTTAAATCTAATTCTATTACTTCATTTTGAGTACTTCCTACATATTTATGAAATATCTCAAGTATTTTTTTATCTTTTACGATAAATTTAAAATTTGATCCCTCTACATTAGTTTTCAAATCACATTTTAGCATTTCTTTAGCTATATCATTTATAAGCAAAATATTTCCCTTTATGTCTATTGCTAAAATACCATGAGATATGCTTTTTACAATGGAAGTCAGTTGTAGGTGCTTATATTCAACTTCTTCAATTGTACTATCCATTATTTGAATCATATAATTAAAATTTTTAGATAGTTCTCCTAGCTCACCTTTTACATATGTATTAAATCTCGTATGGAATTCTTTATTACTTACTTTTTTAGAAACTCTAGTAAATTCTTTTAGATATCTTCTCAGTGTTACCGTATATCTTATAAGTAATATAGCTAAAGCTGATGTAATAAGCATTATAAAAAAATATACACCATTTACTTGCTGTAAGTTTGAATTCATAAGTATTACCTCAACTTTTAACTAATTTTATATCCTATTCCTCTAATAGTTTCTATATATTTCTCTTCGTCTGTTTCAATTTTTTTTCGTAAGTATCTAATATGTACATCAACAGTTCTTGTTTCTCCAAAATATTCATATCCCCAGACTTTATCTAATAAAAAGTTACGTGAAAGTACTTTTCCTTTATTTTGAAGGAGTAATTTAAGTAAATCAAATTCCTTAATAGTCAAATCGATTTTCTTATCTTTTTTAGTTACTTCATGCTTTATTAAGTCCATTTTTATATCTTTAACACTTAATATATCTTCTACTTTATTTGCAGTTTTATTATATCTTCTAAGAACCGAATTTATTCTAGCTAAAAGTTCTTTTATTCCGAAAGGCTTTGTTATATAGTCGTCAGCTCCCTCTTCTAGCCCTTTAACTTTGTCTCTTTCCATATTCTTGGCTGTAAGCATAATAACAGGTATATCTTTTAGTTCTTCATCATTTCTTATTTTTTTTAATACATCCATACCACTTATATTAGGTAACATCCAGTCTAAAAGTATTAGATTTGGCTTAAATTCTTTTGCCTTATGATATCCGTCAAAACCATCTAATGAGTAGTCAACCACATATCCGTTTACCTCTAAATTAAATTTTAAAAGCTCTACTATGTGCATTTCATCATCTATAACTAATATTTTCTCCTCCATAACAATACCCCCTTACTTTATCTCAATGAAGGTTCCTATTCTCTTTGGCGTTTTATCATGCTTTCTATACGAGAAAAATCTATCACAATTACAACTTGTGCAGATATTCATATTTATTATATTCGACTTTAGTACTCCAAATTCTTTTAATATTTGGGTATTTATTTCCCATAAATCAAGATAATACTTCTCATCTCTTATTTCATATATTTTTTCATCTGCATTTGGAAGAAGTGCACTGAATTTTTCTACTAAGTCATAAGATACTTCATAGCAACATTTTCCAATAGATGGTCCTATAATTGCAACTACATCTTCTGGATTTGTATTATAATTTTCTTTCATAGATTGAAGTGTTTCTGAACAAATTTTGCCGTATGTTCCTCTCCAACCTGCATGAACAAGCCCAACAGCCTTATTTACCTTATCAGCTAAAACTACTGGTACACAGTCAGCTGTTAATATTAGAAGTGGAACGTTTTTCTCGTTTGTAATTATGGCGTCTCCATCTATTATTTGTCCTATATTATCTTTATCGACTTTATTTACTATGTTTGAATGTATTTGTTTATTTTTACTTAAATTTTTTAAAGTAAATACATCTTTAAATGCATTATTTACATCATCTAAATTTTTTGCATCTATATTAGTAGTTGTAATAGCTATATCTACAAATTCTAATCCTTCTTTATTTATAGTTAAGTAATCTTTTTTATCTATTATAGTTTGTGTCATATTAATCTCCCTTTTCCATTAAAATATTTTTTAATTCACTTACAAAAGTATTTATATCTTTAAATTGTCTGTATACAGATGCAAATCTAACGTATGATACTTCATCTATATCTTTTAATTTATCCATTACCATTTCACCGATTTTATCAGTATTTATTTCGCTTATATAATTTTTATTTATTTCATTTTCTACATAAGAAATTATGCTTTCTATTTGTTCTATTGAAACAGGTCTTTTTTCACAAGATTTTATTATACCTCTTTTTATCTTTTCCCTATTAAATAGTTCTCTACTGTTATCTTTTTTAACGACCATTACAGGTGTTGTCTCTATAATCTCATAAGTAGTAAATCTTTTTTTACAAGATTCACATTCTCTTCTTCTCCTAATAGACTTGCTATCTGTATGTCTCGAATCAACTACTTTAGATTCCTTGTAGTTACAATATGGGCATTGCATTGTTTTCCTCCTTAGTTAGTTAAGATTTAGAATTTAGATATCTATTTGATTTTTATCAAAATTTGATCCTATACTTACAATAATAGTATCGCAACCTATTCTCAAAATATCCCTCCAAAATACAGTGTCGATTTCAGCTCCTCTTGAAAAAAAGTTACCTGAAGACCCTGTTATTGAAAAAGATGATACTTTGCCATTTTCGACATCTAGATCTATATCTGTGATAAAACCTAGTTTTTTACCATTTTTCACATTGATTATTTCTTTTTCCATAATATCTGATATTCTCATCATAGTGAATCTTACCTCCTATATATTTAATATTGAAATCCTCACAAAAATTTTTAAATAAGGATTGTCTTATATAAGTTTATTATTTATAAGTAAAAAAAATTCACCATGATATCATCTATAATCTTTATAATTATTTTCCTATTAGTTTTATTTTACACATTATTAAAAAATAATCAAATATTTTAGTGATATATACAATAAAACTGTCGCAAAGTAAACAATTAAATTACTATTACGACAGCTTTAATTTTTAGTATTTTGTTTTTAGATGTATTTTCTCATATTTTTTAGGGCATTTTTTTCTATTCTAGAAACTTGAGCCTGAGAAATACCAATTTCATCGGCTACTTCGATTTGAGTTCTTCCTTTATAAAATCTTAAATCAAGGACTAATTTTTCCCTTGAACTCAATTTTTTTATAGCTTCTTTTAGAGCTATTTCTTCTAGCCAGTTTTCATCTGTATCCTTTTTGTCTTGGACTTGATCCATTACAAATATTGCATCACCATTATCTTGATATACAGGGTCAAATAATGATATTGGGTCTTGTATTGCATCAAGAGCCATAACTACAGATTCCACCTCCATGTCTAGTTCTTTTGCTATTTCTGATATTGTAGGTTCCTTTGAATTCGTTCTGATTAATTTTTCTCTTACTTGTAATGCTTTATAAGCTATATCTTTTAATGAACGTGAGACCCTAATTGGGTTGTTATCTCTAAGGTACCTTCTTATTTCGCCTATAATCATAGGTACAGCATAAGTAGAAAACCTTACATTTTGACTTAAATCAAAATTATCAATAGCTTTTATAAGTCCAACACATCCTATTTGAAATAAGTCGTCTACATTCTCTCCTCTATTATTAAATTTTTGGATAACACTTAGAACTAATCTCAAGTTGCCCTTTACAAACTTCTGTCTTGCGTCCTCATCTCCTTGTTTAATTTTTACTAATAGGTCTCTCATTTGATCAGCCTTTAGTACAGGAAGTTCGGATGTATTTACACCACAAATTTCAACCTTATTTATAATCATAAATTTCAGTCCTCTCTTAAAAGATTCTATATATGAAATTATTTACACATCATATATTTTTATACTTTTAATAAGGACTTATTTATCTATTAAACAAATTTTTTCATTTCTTTTTTTAATCTGGAAATTATTTTTTTTTCCAATCTCGAAATGTAGGATTGAGATATTCCAAGTATGTTAGCGACTTCTTTTTGAGTTTTTTCTTTTCCTTTTGTGCTCAAACCAAATCTTAATTCCATAATTTGCTTTTCTCTATCGGATAATTTATCTAGTGCCATAAATAATAAATTCTTATCTATTTCTTCTTCAATTATTTTATAAATTTCATCATTATCAGTTCCCAATACATCTGATAATAAAAGTTCATTTCCATCTAAATCCACATTTAGCGGTTCATCAAAAGATACTTCTGATTTTTTCTTATTATTTTTTCTAAGACACATCAATATTTCATTTTCTATACATCTAGATGCGTATGTAGCTAGTTTTATATTTTTATCTAAATTAAATGTATTTACTGCTTTTATAAGCCCTATTGTACCTATAGAAATTAAATCTTCCATATCTATCCCCGTATTTTCAAATTTACGCGATATATAAACGACTAATCTAAGGTTTCTCTCTATTAAAATCGTCTTTATATTGTCATCGTACTCTAATTTTTGTAATAGTTCCTTTTCCTCCTCAAGTGTTAGTGGTGGTGGAAGTACATTTACACCTCCCATATAATAACAACTATCAGGTTTTATTAGTTTTAGCTTATTGCCTAATTTAATTAACTTCATAAACAATAATCTTTTTAGTTTCTTTACTTGTAATATCAATTAAAAGTCCTCCTTTTTAATATAATATTCTCGGATTCAAAATTGCACTATATCCTTCATCTTCAAAATTGGATATGCCGAGAATAATATTACTTATTTTTTTATTATCTACGTCTAGATAATCTGCTTTTATCCCCAAAATCATTCCGGCATTGTTGTCACCTACATGTTTATAAGGTATTATTCTAACTCTCGACGAAAGATTTGGTTCTAAACACTCTGTTAAACTCTGGATATCTGACATATCCATTTTTTCGAAATTATAATTTTCTGGTAAAAAATTTTCTAAAAGACTTGCCTTGATTATTACAACATCACTTTTACTAATAGGATCCTGTAGAAGGTTTCCACTATCTAATAATGCTATACATTCTATATTCTTATCTAATATTTTTATTCTTATCTTTTTAGTTATATCATCTATATGCTTTAGCAATCTAAAATCATTAACTATTTTTTTCAATAATTTACAACTAATATAAGAACATATTATAAAAAAAGATATAGTCATATGACTAATACCTGTAAAATAAATAACAAAATAAGTGCTTCCGGATATAAATATATTTACTAGATAAAAATTGAAAAGTATCTTAAAAAAATCTTTTTTATTAGTTACATTGAAAGATATTAAAACGATTACTATAAAAAATATAAATTTAGAAGGTAGGGTAAAAAAGATTTCTAAGTCTTTATAGATATACATAACACTGTAGATAGTACCTATTATAGCTCCACATATTTGCTTAAATTTTTTTGTGTATATTTTTGTAATATATGTAGTACAATTTATTATAATATAGTTAATCAGTAAGTTTTCTAGAATATAATAATCTAAATACATTATATCTTCTCCTCTTTCTTACTTAATCACACAATGTACTAAAATCTATGAATGTTTTTAAACTTTTTCTTAAATATATTATAGAATACTTCATTTAAATAATTTGTCATTTCTAACAGTCGAATTCAAAATACTTTTTCTAAAAATATGCAAAAAAATAAAAAAACCTTCAATATTATTGAAAGTTTTTTTATCTATTATTAACTATCTTCTTTTATTTCTTAAGAAAGTTGGTATTTCCATTTCATCATCCCAGTCGTTATTTCTAACTGGTTCTGGTCTTTTTTCTATTTTTGGTTCGATTACTGGTTCAGGCTCTTGAACTGGTTCATTGTGATGAATCACAGGTCTTGGTTCTGGTTTAGCAACTGGTGGTATTTCAGTTTTTTTGATTGGAGTTGGTTCAACATATCCACCTTGAGGAGCTTCATTAAAGCCAGTAGCTATTACAGTTATCATTATTTCATCTTCTAAGTCTTCTCTTATAGACGCCCCGAAGATTATGTTTGCATCTGGATCACATGATTCTGTTATTAAGTTAGATGCAGCATTTGCTTCGAATAATGATAAGCTTGGTCCTCCTGTTACGTTAAGTAATACGCCTTTAGCACCTCTTATAGAAGTTTCTAATAATGGCGATTGTATTGCTTCTTTAGCAGCTTCTATAGCTCTATTTTCACCGCTAGCATTACCTATACCCATATGAGCTAGACCTTTATCTTTCATTATAGATGTAACGTCTGCAAAGTCTAAGTTTATAAGTCCAGGAACTTTTATTAAGTCAGATATAGATTGTATACCTTGTTTTAATACATTATCAGCTATAGAGAATGCTTCTACTATAGATGTATTTTTTTGAACTACTTCTAGTAATCTGTCATTTGGTATAGTTATTAATGTATCTACATTAGCTTTTAATTCTTCAATCCCAGCTTCTGCATTTTTCATTCTTACTTTACCCTCAAATCCAAAAGGTTTAGTAACAACACCTACAGTTAAGATACCTTTTTGTTTTGCAAGTTGTGCAACTACTGGAGCTGCCCCTGTACCTGTTCCACCACCCATTCCGGCAGTAACAAATACCATGTCAGTATCTTGTAATAGTTGTTCTATTTGTTCCTTACTTTCTTCAGCTGCTTTTCTCCCTACTTCTGGGTCTGCACCTGCACCTAACCCTCTTGTAAGTTTTTCTCCTATTTGAATTTGATTTTCTGCTTTCGATGTAATTAATGCTTGTCTATCTGTATTAATTGATATAAATTCAATTCCTTTTATTTTTTCTTCGATCATTCTATTAACAGCGTTGTTTCCACCGCCACCAACGCCAAATACTTTTATTTTAGCATTATTATCAGTTTCTAAATCAAAGCTTAGCATAATATCGAAACCTCCCTCTTTTGTAATTATTTCTATATATATATTAATTATATCATTTAATATTTAAATATTTAATGTATATTTATTAAAATAAATATATTTTATTGTTGTCTCTAAATTGTCTACTACTTCAAATGTCTTATGTACTATTAAACCTATTTTAAATATAACATCTATATTATATCATTTATTTTATTTAATTTGTTAAACTTTTTATAATATATATAACTTATATACTAAAAAACGTTAAATTGTACTTATTTTTACTTTTTGTACTTCTTATTCTCATATTATTTATATGTATATAAGGTGTATTTTGAAAATGTCATATCAATTTTGCCGTAATTTATATTTTGACTTTTTAAATCAGTTAAAATTTGAGTCAATTTTGCCATATCATGTTTCATATCACCTTTTTTATCAATTATGACTTTTATTCCTTCTTTTGTATTCATGCTAATTGTACTGTTATCTAAAAAAGCAATACTATTGATTTTATTATCTAGTCCTTCTTTTTTAATATTTTTCAGCAATGAAGCTAATTTTTTCTTATCATTTTTATTTTCAAAATTTAATTTATTATCTTTTATAGTAAAATCAATTTGAACTATTGGACAGTTATCCTTTATTTTTTCATACTTTACTTTATCTATATAATTCATGTCTTCGTCAATGTAATAGTAATTGTCGCCTTTATCTTTCAAAACACAATTAATACCTTTTTCTTTTACATCTATTATTATTGAATGTGGTATAGAAAGTTTAACTTTTACACTTTCTATGTATCTACTTTCACTTACATTTGCATTGATTTTTTTTAAATCATATGAAAATAAATTTTTACCTGTACTAACTTTAGCTAAATCTTTGACTTCAGTTTTTGAAAGAACTTGATTATTTACTACATCTATATTTTTTAAACAGAAAAAATCACTTCTTATAAATACTATAAAACAAAAACAAAATAGGAATATAAATAGAAATAACATTATCAATCGATTTATTCTTATTTTCCTTCTTTTCTTTTTCATAAAACCACTCCTGAAAATATAAGTTTATAAATCAAAAATACTACACCGATGATAATATTTCCTACATATAAATTAATTTTTTTGAAACAAATTAATACTAATTCTTTTTATGGTTTATATAAAAAAGCCAAAATATATCGAGCTTTGTATTTTATTATCAAAAAAAGATATAGAGGAAATCAATTTATTTTGATTAATTCTATATCTTTTATATTTAAATTATTAACTTATTTTTTCTTTATTCCTATAACTTTAGATTCTTGTGCAGTTTGTTGTTCTACATTTTCTTCTTTAACTTCAGCTTGCTCTTTTTGCTTTTTGTTTTTCTTTTTAGAGCCAACAGCTTCATTATAAGATTTCATTATTTCATTGTAGATTAAGTCAATTGCTTCTGGTTTACCTATTTTCTTTGCATTATTTGCCATATCTATTAGTAATTCTTTGTCTCCAAGTAATTTAAATACGGCTTCATTTAAAGATTGTGGTGTTAAATCTTTTTCTAAAATTGCAATTCCTGCACCTTGAGATTCTATACTTTTAGCATTGTATTCTTGGTGATTTTCTGCTGTATAAGCTTTTGGAATTATTATTGAAGGTTTTCCAAGAGCAGTTATCTCTGCTAAAGATATTGCACCTGCACTACCGATTACTATGTCACTTGCTGCAAGACCATCAGCCATATTATCTAAGTAAGGCATAACTCTTTGGTATGGTTTAAGTTCGATATCTTTTATAGTTTCTATAAATTCATCATAATAAACTTTTCCTGTCGCAAATATAAATGCAACATCTTCTTTTACCATGTTTTCTATAACAAGTCTCATAGCGTCGTTTATTTCTTCAGAACCACCACTACCTCCGTAGCATAGTACCATTTTTTTATCTTCGCTAATACCTAGATTTTTTCTCGCTATAAATTTTCTAGAATTTAATATTTCTTTTCTTACTGGGTTTCCTGTAAGAACTAGTTTATCTTGACTAGCTTCTGGGAATCTTTTGTGAGAATCCTCAAAACTTGTAAGAACTTTAGTTGCTACTTTAGATAATATTTTATTTGTAACACCTGGGAAAGAGTTTTGCTCATGGACTATAGTTACTCTTTTGTTCATTGCTGCGTTAAATAAAACTGGTCCACTTACATATCCTCCAGTACCGATTACGATATCTGGTTTATATTTTTTTACGATTCTTCTAGATTGTTCTAAACCTTTACATAGTTTAAATACTCTTTTTATGTTGTCTAAATCTATTTTTCTTTTAAAACCTTGAACTGTGACTGTTTTTAATTCAAAACCTGCTTTTGGAACTATTTCAGATTCTATACCGTTTTTAGTTCCAACAAATAAAATTTCACAATCAGGATTATGTTCTTTTATTTTATTTGCTATAGCTATAGCTGGGTATACATGGCCTCCAGTACCGCCACCGGCTAATAATACCTTCACTTCATCATCTCCTGTTAATTAATTTTTACTTTTTTTGAGATGTTTAACACAATTCCAATTTCACCCATCAGCACCGTGAGCGAGGTTCCTCCATAACTTATAAATGGAAGTGCCACCCCAGTCGCTGGCATAGAAGATGTTGCAACAGCTATATTGAATGCTGCTTGTATTCCTATTTGGGCACCGATTCCTATCACTACCATACATGCAAATAAATCCTTTGATTTTAAGGCTATCTTCACACATCTATATACTAATATTACAAATAACATTATAACTAAAATACAACCTACAAGACCTAACTCTTCGCCAATTATGGCAAAAATAAAGTCATTTTGAGGTTCTGGTATGTAAAAATATTTTTGTCTACTTTTGCCAAGTCCCAGCCCAAAAAGGCCGCCAGAGCCTATTGCATAAAGACTTTGTATAACTTGATATCCACTTCCAAGTGGATCTTGAAATGGGTCTAAGAATGCTGTAAATCTTTTTAATCTGTATGGTTCTGCAATGACTAAAACTCCAAATAATCCAATACCTGCAATTAACATAGTCATTACGAATTTCATATTCATTCCTGCTACAAACAACATAATAAATACAACTATTATTAGAGTCCCAGCTGTAGACATATTAGGTTGTAACATTATTAATATAAAAAATATTGATGGAATTATTAAAATTGGTATAACACCTTTTGTCAAAGATTTTATATTTTCATATCTTTTTTCTATGACTTTTGCTGTAATTACTATAGTTACAAATTTTGCTATATCCGATGGCTGAAATGTAGCTCCACCTACACCTAGCCATCTTTTAGCACCGTTAGCTTCTATACCTAATGGTGTCAAAACTAACGCTAAACATATAACAGTAAATATACAAAGTGGCAATGAATTTTTCTTCCAAATATTATAGTCTATATTTGACATGAACATCATTCCCACAAACCCTAGCACTGCATAAATTATATCTCTTTTTAAGAAAAAATAGCCATCATGGTGTTTAAATGATGCTTGAACATAGCTTGCACTAAACACCATAACTATTCCAAATAGTACTAAGGCTATTGTTGTATAAAAAATTACTAAATCAAACTCCGTCTTCATCCCCTTTGTAATTTGCTTTTTAATTTTCAAACTTTCATTAGGCATATGAATGACTACCACCCTCCTCATCGCTATTAGCTTCGAAGGAAGAGGTTAAATTATAAATTGTTTACATTATCTTTGAAGTCGCGTCCTCTCACTTCAAAGCTTGTGTACATATCCCAACTTGCACAAGCTGGTGAAAGTAAAACTACATCACCTTCATTTGCAAGCTGAGCAGAAGTTTCTACTGCTTCTTTCATGCTTTTTACTATTTTTATAGTTTCAAATCCTTTAGTTTTTGCACAAGCCTCTATTTTTGGTGCAGTTTCACCTAATAATACTAAAGCTTTTACATTTTGTTTTGCAATATCTAAAAGTTCGTCATAAGTACTATCTTTGTCATATCCACCAGCTATTAATACAATAGGCTTTTTATAAGAAGTTACTGCTTTAATAGTTGAGTCTGGATTAGTACCTTTTGAGTCATTTACGTACATAACTCCATTTACAGTTTTTACATATTCTAGTCTATGTTCTACTGCTTTAAAAGTTTTTAATACTTCTCTTATTACTTTAATATCTATACCTGAAACATATGCACTTAACGCTGCAGCCATGCAGTTTTCTAAGTTATGTCCTCCTGGTAAGCTAAGTTCATCTTCGTGAAGAAGTACTATTTCTTTATCTATATTTATTACTATATTACCTTCATTGTTTACATATACTCCTCTTACACCTTGGTGTTTTCTAGAGAAGTATAAAACTTGAGAGTTACATTTAGTTGATAAAGCTCTAACTGCTTCATCATCGTAATTTAATATTGTAAAATCATTTTCGTCTTGATTTTTAAATATATTAGCTTTTGCCATTATATAATTTTCCATTGTATGGTGTCTATTTAGATGGTCTGGTGAAAGATTAAGTATCATACTTACTTTCGGTTTAAATTCTACTATACTTTCTAATTGGAAACTACTAAGCTCTGTAATTAAGAAAGATTTTTCATCAGCTATACCGACAGTTTCTATAACTGGTTTTCCTATATTTCCAACTACATATGTGTCACATTTAGCTGTTTTAAATATCTCTCCTACTAAAGATGTAGTAGTTGTTTTTCCATTTGTACCTGTTATACCTATGAAAGTAGGATTATTTGATAATTCATATGCTAATTCTACTTCACCAATTACTTTTATATTTTTAGAATATAGTTTTTGTATAAATGGTAAATCAAGAGGTACCCCAGGAGATACTACTGCTAAATCAATATGATCTACTTCTTCTGGATGATATCCAAGTATATAAGTTGCATTTTTTATATCTTTTAATTCTTCTAATATATCTGCTAATTTTTCTTCAGTTTTTATATCGTTAACTGTAATTTTAGCTTCTAATTTATCTAATAATTTAATAGTTGATATACCAGTCTTTGCTAAACCTATAAGTAAAACATTCTTTCCTTTTAAATCCATTTTAATTTACCCCCATCACTTAAAATACTGCTAAAACACCTATCCAACATAAAACTACTGTTGCAATCCAGAATATGAATACAACTCTTGTTTCTGGCCATCCACATTGTTCAAAGTGGTGGTGTAATGGCGCCATTTTAAATATTCTTTTACCATTAGTTAATTTGAAGTAAGTTACTTGTATCATAACAGATAAAGCTTCTGCTAAGTAGATAAATCCTACTATTACTATTAATAGTGGTGAATTAGTAAGAGTAGCAAATGCAACTACTGCTCCACCTAATGCCATTGAACCTGTATCTCCCATAAATACTTTTGCAGGATATGCATTGAATCCTAAGAATCCTAAACAAGCACCTGCTGTTGCTGCAGCAAGTATAGCTACATCAGAATTAGATATTGATACTGCAAATAGTATGAAGAAACATGATACTATTAAAGTAACACCTGATGCAAGACCATCAAGTCCATCTGTTAAGTTAACTGCATTTACAGTTCCTATTATGAATATCATCATAAATGGTATATACCATATTCCTAAATTGATTATATGGTTTGTAAATGGTATAACAAGTTGTGTTGCGCTTGGTGATGCACTATATTGATAATATGCAATATATAAAGCAAGAGCAAACTGTAGTATTATCTTTTGATAAGCTTTAAGACCTAGCGATCTTTTCATTTTTATTTTTATAAAGTCATCTAAAAATCCTACAAAACCAAATCCTACTATACAAATAAGTCCAACTATCAGTCCTTGACTTATTTTTGCTCTTGTAAGTCCTGTAATTAATATAGCTACTATCATCATAACACCACCCATTGTTGGTGTTCCGTTTTTTGCTAAGTGAGATTGAGGTCCTTCATCTCTAACCGTTTGACCAAATTTAAATCTAGCAAGCATTGGTATAAATATTGGTCCAAGTATTACTACTATTAAGAAACCAATCATTGCTGTATACGTAAGTTGTTTAATTCCTAACATTATTAAAACTCCTCTCCCTGTTGTTTCATCTTTTTTAATTAATTATTTTTCATTTGCGATTATTAACTTTTTTTATGCTAAATATTCCTATTTATACATTTTAATCTTAAAGTTTTGTGTGATGACTGTAAAAATTTTGGTTGTGATATTATGTTTCCAAGTTTAAAAACTTATTTATAATACTATCTACATCTCCAATCTTATTAATTATATACCAAATCGCCTCATTTTTGAAGATATTTATAATATAAGTATTACGTCGTAACGCTTTCATTTACTTTATCTTAATATTATTAAATGTATATGTATAATGTCTAGAGTTTTATAATGTATTTACTTGCTGTATATTTATTTATTATTGTTGTAGTATAGGGTTATACTTGAACCTTCGTTTACTTTTACTCCTGGCTTTGGAAACATATCTGTAACTATATTTTTTTCGTCTACTTCTATATCTGTATCTAAATTTGATTCTAAGTTGCTTTCTTCTAGCACTTTTGTGGCTTCTTTTATTGTTAAGTTTCTTACATCTGGAACTTTAACTTGTTTCTTTTCATTTTCTTTTTTCTCTTCTTCTGTATAAATCTTTTTAACTCCTAAATATTCTAAACTTTGGCTCATTACTTCTTTTATAATTGGACCTGCTGTAGTTGAACCAAATGCAACTACGTCTGTCGGTTCGTCGACTATAGCAAGCACTACTATTTGAGGGTCATCAACAGGGGCTACACTAATAAATGAGCATATATACTTACCTTGTGCATATTGTCCATCTATAACCTTTTGTGCTGTTCCTGTCTTTCCTCCTAGTCTATATCCAGGAAGATAAGCTATTTTACCTCCACCGTCAGTAACGACAGATTCCATAACTTTTAACATTTTTTGTGATGTTTCCTTTGATACTACCTGTCTTACAGTTTTAGGTTCAACCTCTTTTGTTATGTTGCCTTCGTTGTCTGTATATGCTTTGACTAATCTTGGTTGCATCAATTTTCCGTCATTTGCTATTGATGAAACTGCAGTTATTAGTTGGATAGGGGTTACTGATATTGATTGACCAAAAGAAATAGTCGCAAGCTCTACAGGACCTACATCTTTTTCTTTGTATAGTATACTGTTGGCTTCACCAGTCAAATCTATACCTGTTTTACTTGTAAGACCAAAGGCCTCTATGTAATCATATAATCTACTTACGCCGAGTCTCTTTCCTAACTCTACAAATACTGGGTTGCATGAATTTTGAACTGCTTGTTCAAATGTTTCACTACCATGTGGTCTATAAGATCTCCAACATTTAATTCTTCTACCTTCTACAGTTACACTACCTGTGCATGTGAATTTTTCATTTGGTTTTATTACGTTTTCTTCTACTGATGATGTAGCAGTTACAAGTTTAAATGTAGATCCAGGTTCATAAGTATCACTTATAAGAGTATTTCTCCACATTTCATAGTAAGCATTTATTTTTTTGTCGTCGTCATAGCTGTCTAATAGTTCTTCAAAGTATGGATATATTGCCTTTGTAGGTTGATTTGGATCATAATCTGGTTTTGATGCCATTGCCAAAACGTCACCTGTTTTAGGGTCCATCGCTATTATTTTAACCCTCTTAGCATTGTTTAATTCATATGCCCTTTGAGCTGCTTTTTCAGCATAACTTTGGATTACCTCATCTATCGTTAAAACAATTCCATTTCCTTGAACTGCTTCATAATATTGTTCTACCCCTTGATTGATTTCTCTACCAGATGCATCTGTACTGACAATTAATTTTCCATCTTGACCTTTTAATTCTTTGTTGTACTGTAGCTCTATTCCTGTTACACCTTCTCCATCTGATGATGTATGACCTAATACATATGGTGCAAAATTGCCATATGGATAATATCTTTGTGGGTCTTCTGATATCCATATACCTGGAATAGATGCATTTTGAATTTTATCTGCAACATCATCATCTACCCAACGTTGAATTCTGACTAATGCTTGATTTGTCTTAGATAATAATTTTAATATTTCATCATAATCCTTATCTTTAACAATTTCTGAAATTTTTTTAGCTGCTTCTTTCTTATCTTTTACTTCAACAGGTTTACACCAAATAGTATATTTTGTGACACTAACTGCCATCTCCTTCATATTTCTGTCGTATATTGTTCCCCTTTTTGATTCAACTGGTATTTCTCTAGTTTGTTGTTCAGATGCTTTTGTGCTCAGCCACTCTCCTTTTATAAGTTGTAGATAACAAGTTCGGACTATTAATACTAAGAACAAGGTACACGCACAAACAAGGACTAAAACTAGCCTTTTTTTGCTTCTGATTCTTATCTTCTTCATAATCATCCTCCTCTTTATAATGTATAAAAATCATATTATTTAATCATCCACAGAAATATATTTTTTTTGATATTCTGCAGGATAAATCATATCTAATTTTTTGCTAGCATCTTTTTCAATTTTTTTTGAATTTTGGTTTACCCTTTTTTCAACTTCTAATGTCTGTAGCTTATTTTGTTTTTCTTTTAAATCTTTTTCTAAATAGTATATATCGTATTTTAAGCTAGAAGAAATCTGGTAAATACATAAATCTCCTATTCCAACTGCTACAATTAAAACAAGCACCAATATTCCTGTTTTTTTCTTAAATATACCTCTTTTATTCTTATTCTTTTTCCTCTTCTTATATGCTTTAAAACTCTTTACTTTTTCGTTTTTTTCCTTCATATGACCGCCCCCTTAATTAGAAAAATTTAATTTTATTTTTTAACAAATTTAAGTAAATAACTTTCCCAAATATATAACTCCTATCATTAAAGAATTATTTATTTTAGATATATCTTCCTCTAAAAAAATTTTTCTAAAAATATACATATCTATTCAAATTTAGCTCTTTTTCTATATAATTTTTCTATATTTTTTTTATTCAAACAAAAAAATATGCCCAGTTAGATTTACTAACTGAGCATATTTTGTAATATTTATATAATTTTTAATCTAATTCAAAAGCACCAGTATATAATTGATAATACTTGCCGCCTCTTTCTATTAATTCATCGTGGTTTCCACGCTCTATTATTCTACCTTGTTCTAAAACCATGATAACATCAGAGTTTTTGATAGTTGATAATCTATGCGCTATTACGAATACTGTTCTACCTTCCATAAGTTTATCCATACCATCTTGAACAATTTTTTCTGTTCTAGTATCTATACTTGATGTAGCTTCATCTAGTATTAAAACTGGAGGGTTGGCAATTGCCGTTCTAGCTATTGATAAAAGTTGTCTTTGACCTTGAGATAAGTTGCTTCCATCTCCTGTTAATACAGTATTATATCCATCTTTTAGATGTTCTATAAATCCATGTGCATTTGCAAGTTTTGCAGCAGCGATTACTTCTTCATCAGTTGCGTCTAATTTACCGTATCTGATGTTTTCCATAACTGTTCCTGTAAATAAGTGAGTATCTTGAAGAACTATACCAAGCGATTTTCTTAAATCGTCTTTTTTAATTTTAGTTATATTAATTCCATCATATCTTATTTTACCGTCTTGTATATCATAGAATCTATTTATTAAGTTTGTTATTGTAGTTTTACCAGCTCCTGTAGCACCAACAAATGCTACTTTTTGTCCTGGCTTAGCATACATATTTATATCATGTAATACGATTTTGTCGTCGTTATAACCGAAGTTTACACCTTCAAATACAACATCCCCAGTTAATTTAGTATATGTTACAGTTCCTTCCGCTTTATGTGGATGTCTCCAAGCCCAAGTTCCTGTACGTTCTTTTACTGGTTTTATTTCGCCATCTTCTTCTATAGCATTTTCTAATGTAACATATCCGTCGTCTACTTCTGGCTTTTCATCTATTAAGTTAAATATTCTCTCTGCACCAGCAAGAGCCATTATTATTGAGTTAAATTGTTGAGATACTTGCGCAACTGGCATATTGAAACTTCTTGTTAATTGTAAGAATGATGCTAATGCACCTAAAGTTAAATTTCCTACACCACTTATTGCAAGTACAGCTCCTATTGCAACTATTAAAACATAACTTATATTTCCTATGTTATTCATTATAGGCATAAGCATATTTGCAAAACTATTGGCATTGTCAGCACTATTAAATAATGAGTCATTTAATTCGTTAAATTTCTTTTTAGAATCTTCTTCATAACTAAATACTTTAACGACTTTTTGACCTTCCATCATTTCTTCAATATATCCATTAACTTTACCTATATCTCTTTGTTGGTTTCCAAAGAAGAAAGCACTTTTAGAGCCTAATATTCTCATTACTTGATACATTACAAATACCATAAGAACTATTAATATTGTAAGTATTGGACTTAGTACTATCATAGAAACAAAAGTCCCTACTATAGTTATTACAGAAGAGATAAGTTGAGGTATACTTTGACTTATCATCTGTCTTAATGTATCTGTATCATTTGTGTATATACTCATTATATCTCCGTGAGCATGTGTATCGAAGTATTTGATTGGAAGTTTTTCCATATGTTCAAATAAATCATCACGGATATTTTTTAATGTTCCTTGAGATATATTAACCATAAGTCTACTATATATATAAGTTGATATTACACCTGTATAGAAAATAGCAGCCATTATAGCTAAAGCTGTTAATAATGCTTTAAAGCTTGGGTTATTATGTCCTAATAGTGGAACTATATAATCATCTATTAATGTTTTTAAGAATAAGTTTGCTACTACTGAAACAATAGAACTTATAAATAATGTTATTAAAACTATAAAGAATAAAAATTTATAATCTCTAAAAATATAACTAATCATTCTTTTTAAAGTTTTCATAGGGTTGTTTCCTGGAGCTTTTTTATTTCCTTTAGCAAATTGTTTACTCATTATCGTCAGCTCCTTTCACTTGTGATTCATAAACTTCTCTATATATAGCGTTGTTTACTTTTAATTCATCATGTGTTCCAATAGCATCTATTTTACCGTCATCTAAAACTATTATTTTATCACTAGCTTCTATTGATGATATACGTTGAGCTATTATTATTTTAGTTGTAGATGCTATGTCATTTTGTAGCGCTGCTCTAATTGTAGCATCTGTTTTTGTATCAACTGCACTTGTTGAATCGTCTAAAATTAATATTTTAGGTTTTTTAAGTAATGCTCTAGCGATACAAAGTCTTTGTTTTTGACCACCAGATACATTTGTACCACCTTGTTCTATATAAGTATCATATCCATCTGGGAATGTTTGAATGAATTCATCTGCACATGCTTTTTTACATGCATCTACTAATTCTTCATCTGTTGCATTTTTATCTCCCCACCTTAGATTTTCTTTTATAGTACCTGAAAATAATACATTCTTTTGTAAAACCATAGAAACTTCATTTCTAAGAGTATCTATATCGTAGTCTCTAACGTCTACTCCACCGACTTTTATGCTTCCTGCTGTAACGTCATAAAGTCTTGGTATTAATTGAACCAATGTAGATTTTGCACTACCTGTTCCACCTATAATTCCTATTGTTTCACCAGATTTTATCTCTAGGTTTACATTTTCTAAGTTTAATTTATTTTTATCATTAGCATAAGAGAAATCTACATTTTCAAATGATATAGATCCATCTTTTACTTCTTTTATTGGATTTTTAGGATTTTTTATAGTACTTTCTTCATCTAAAACTTCAAGTATTCTCTCTGCTGAAGATTTAGCCATAGTTATCATAACAAATACCATAGATAACATCATTAAACACATAAGTATTTGTGTTGAATATGTGAAGAAACTCATAAGTTGACCTGTTGTCATAGTATTTGAAACTATCATTTTAGCCCCTAACCATGATAAAAGTAATATACATGTATACATAGTAATTTGCATTACTGGAGCATTTAGTACTATTAATTTTTCTGCAAAAATAAAGCTATTTCTTACATCTCCTGAAGCTTTTTTGAATTTATTTATTTCGAACTCTTCTCTTACTGCTGATTTTACAGTTCTTATTCCTGTTAAGTTTTCTTGTACACTTGCATTTAATGCATCGTATTTTTTGAAAACAGCTGTGAATCTAGGAAATGCAACTTTTATTATAAGCGCTAATATTAACCCTAAGAATATTACTGATCCAAAGAATACTAGTGATAAACTTGGATTAATTAAAACTGACATTACCATTGCAGATATAAGCATGATTGGTGCTCTAACAAGCATTCTTAAAATCATTTGATATGCATTTTGCACGTTTGTTATATCTGTTGTAAGTCTTGTTACTAAACCTGCTGTTGAATATTTATCAATGTTTTCAAATGAAAAATCTTGTATATTTTCAAACATCGCACGTCTTAAGTTTCTCGCATAACCTGCTGAAGCATTTGCTGCAAACTTTGCACCTAATGCACCACAAAGAAGTGATAACATAGCTACTACAAGCATAAGTATTCCTATTTTTGCTACATAGCCCATATCACTATTGTTCAGACCATTGTCTATAATCATCGCCATTAATAGTGGTATTATAACTTCACATATACACTCTAATACCATAAATATAGGCGTGATTATAGAATTCTTTTTGAATTCACCAATATATGATGATAATTTTCGTATCATTTCTTCCTCCTCAATATATAAATTTTATTTTAAATTAAATAAATTATTTAATTTTGGACATTATAAACTTCTCATTATAATATTTTAAGGGCAACTTAAAATTATTAAATGAGAATTACTTTAAATTATCTAGAATTTTATATATATGCTTAAATAACTGTTCTTGTTCTTCCTCTGAAATACCATTTAGCACTTGGGCATCTAATTCTTGTATATATAAATAAGCATCGTCTAATACTCTTTGAGTTTTTTCTGTCATCTTTATAAATTTAGATCTTTTATCATTTAAATTTTGTTCTCTAGTTATAAATCCTTTTTCTTCTAATCTATTTAATAACCCTGTAACTGTAGGATTTTTAAGTGTTAATCCTGTCTCTAAATCCCTTTGAGTAAGTTTATCTTCCTCATGTCTTTTTAAATATAAAAGCACATCCATTTGTGACGGAGTCAAGTTGTATCTTTGTAAGTTTTTATGACAACGTGTCTCAAATGCTATATGTATTTGTTTAATTAAAAAACCTATAAGTATTTTTTCTTCCATATTAATTCTCCTAAATATATAGCTTGCTATATATATTTTATTTATTTTTTTATTAATTGTCAATAGATGTAATTTTATTTTTTTATTTTTTCTATAGGTTAATTTTCTTTACACAAAAAAAGACTCCTATCCCTAATTGGTACAAAAATCATATCAAAATTATATTTCTCTAACACTTATATATCAAGTTATTCCAGTTTTTTTCTTGCTATTTGTCTCTTAAAATTTAATCACTGTTATAAGTAATCTTATATAATTTATATTTAACCTATAGTATAATATTATTATCAAAAATAAATTTTTAAGGGGAAAACATATGAAAAAACTATCTATTGTAATATTAGTCATAATTGCATTATTTGCTTTCGGCTGTAAAAAAGAAGATACTTCTAACAACATGGTCAAGTTAAATAGAGTTGATATTTCATCAATTAGCAATACACAACTAAAAAATTTTATAAATGAAGCTTCACAAAAAGAAGGAGTTTATCAAATTAATACAAAATCAAATACTTATATATTTTTTAATGGAATAGAAAATGAATTTACTGATATAAAATGTAGCTTGGATAATAAAACTTTAAATATTGAATCTAATAAAAATAAATTAGACTCAAGTTCTCCATCACAAAATTTATATGTTATATATCAAAAGAACACAACTATCACAAATGACAAGGCAGTTTTCTTTGATACTATAAAGCTTGTTATAGATAATAAAGAATCTAACTTTGAAAATGTATTTGTTGAAAATAGAAATATATAATAACGAAAATATTGATTATAAAAATAATATAAAAAAGGCTACTACAAAGTAAATTTAATTTGCTTAGTACTAGCCTCGTTTTATAATTCTAAGGAAATTATATATTATCTGGTTTGTAGATAATTATAATTTCCTTACATGTGTTTCAAAGAAATCTACCTTGTGAAATGTCTTTAGAATAAAGATTTCTTTATATGAAAAACTTTTAGTACCAATGTACTTTCCATTTTCCACTCAAATATCTCCATACAAAAAATATACTTCTTACAACCCAATCTGTAGTCATAGCTACCCATACACCAAATACTCCTAATCCCATGTATTTTCCTATAATGTAACTAAAACCTATTCTAAAAATCCACATTGAGAATATACAAACTATCATACAAAACTTAACGTCATTTGATGCTCTAAGTGTATTTGCTATCATAAATGATAATGGCCAAATAAGCATCGCCATAACACCATGATATATTATTATTTGTTTAGTCATTTGGGCAGTTCCTTCAGATAAGTTATATACATCTAAAATAAGATTTAATGCTAAAAATATAAATATATTCGTGATTATTATTCCTATATAACTTAGTTTCAACATTTTTTTAGTATAATATTTTGTTTGGTATTCATCATCAGCACCTACGCATTGTGATACTACTGCTAAATCAGCTTGACCTATAGCCATTCCAGGTACTATTTGAAAAAGTGCAAGACAGTTACTAACTGCATTTGCTGCAATAGCAGCTGTACCAAAACTTGCAACTAAATTTAGTACTACTATTTTTCCAAGTTGGAACATACTATTTTCAAGCCCATTTGGAATTCCTATATATAAAATTCTTTTTATCATACTTCTATCAAATTTGAAACACATTTTTTCTGATATATGAATTTGTAAATCTTGATTTCTTATAAGATAAAATGCTATTATAGCTGCTAAATATCTTGAGAAAACTGTAGGAATTGCAGCACCTACAACCCCCATTTTTAGTCCATATATTAATATTGCATTTCCTATAAAGTTTACACTATTCATAAGAATTGATATTTTCATAGTCACTTTTGAATTTCCCATAGCTCTAAACAAAGCTGCTGCTCCATTATATATTGCTATAGCTGGAATTGATAAAAATACTATCAATAGATATATATTTGCAAATCCCATAACATCAGCTTCTAATTTTCCAAATACCTTGTATAATATAAAATATTTTAACAGATATCCCAAAATCATAATTCCTATAGAACTTACTAATAAAAATAACATTAATTGATCTGATGCTTCACATGACTTTTCTTCATTTTTTTGACCTAAAAATTGACCTGCAACTACAGCTCCACCAGTACCTAATGCAATAAATACTTGGGTTATTAATACCATAATAGTATCTACTAAAGATACTGCTGATACTGCCGCTTCCCCTACGCTTGCAACCATAATTGAATCTACTAAACCAACGACTATTAAAAGTAACTGTTCCACAATTAATGGTCCTATCAATTTTCTTAAGTCTGAATTAGAAAATAAATAATTGACTTTATTCTGACTTGCCTCCACTCAAACCCCTTCTTTCACAAAGATTTTAAAATATATAGATATTTTAAAATGCATAATATTAATTTTTACTATTTTAAATTATAAAGAGTAGCTAAAAATGTAATATACATCAATAACTACTCTCTTATTTAAATTATATACCTATTGGTATTTTCTTACAACAATTCTTATAAAGTTGCTTTTAGAGCTTGGTCTATATCCCAAAGTAAATCATTTATATCTTCTATACCAACTGACATTCTTATCATGTCAGGTCTAACACCTGCTGATTCTTGTTCTTCTTCATTCAGTTGAGCATGTGTAGTACTTGCAGGATGTATAACTAAAGATTTAGCATCTGCTACATTTGCAAGGTGAGAGAATATTTTAAGACTTTCTATAAATTTCTTGCCTGCTTCAAGCCCACCTTTTATGCCAAATGTAAATATTGAACCTGCACCTTTTGGAAGATATTTTTGCCCTAATTCATAATATTTGTTTCCTTCAAGCCCTGGATAATTAACCCATGCAACTTGAGGGTGATTATTTAAAAACTCAGTTATAGCTTTTGTATTGCTTATATGTCTTTCTATTCTAAGCGACATTGTTTCTAAACCTTGTAATAACATAAATGCATTAAATGGACTTAAACAAGCTCCTGAATCTCTCAACCATTGAACTTTTAATTTAGTCGCATAAGCCGCAGCTCCAACATCTTTTGCATAATTAAGACCATTATAAGACATATCTGGCTCTGTCAAACAAGGGAACTTTCCACTTCCTATCCAATCAAAATTACCACTATCAACAACAACCCCACCTAAAGTAGTTCCATGACCACCTATAAATTTAGTTGCTGAATGTACTACAATATCTACACCATGTTCAAATACTTTTATTAAATAAGGTGTTCCAAAAGTATTGTCTAGCATAAATGGTATTTTGTTTTCATGAGCAATATCTGCTATAGCTTCTATATCGATTAAATTTATCCCTGGATTTCCTATTGTCTCAGCATAAACAAGTCTAGTCTTATCATTTATTGCTTTTCTAAAACTCTCTGGATCATCTGGGTCTACAAAATGAACCTTTATACCGAATTTAGGAAGCATATTTGAAAGTAAATTATATGTTCCTCCATATAAAGTTGGTGCCGCTACTATTTCATCCCCTGCTTGTATTATATTAAGTATAGCTGCATTTATAGCCCCCATTCCTGAAGAAAATGCTACTGCACCTACTCCACCTTCAAGTAATGCCATTCTATCTTCAAATACTTGAACAGTTGGATTTGATATTCTTGAATATATATGCCCCTCTTGTTTTAATGCGAATAAATCAGCACCATACTTCACACTTTCAAAACAATATGATGTTGTTTGATAAATTGGTACAGCTCTAGAACCTGTCGCTGAATCTGGTTCTTGTCCCCCATGAATTTGTAATGTACTAAAACCTAGTTTTCTTTCTGTCATGTTATCCCTCCGAATATATTATTGTTAAATACAAGTAAAATGTTTATATTAAACATATAAAAATATCTTTAAATTTTTTTAAAGATAAAAATTATTTATAGCATATTTAAAAAATTATACTTATCGCCAAATATAAAGTAATATAATTTCCTATATACTATAAAAAGCTCTTTTACCTTACGATAAAAGAGCTTTATTTCTCATTCTCTCTTATCTTTCTTATGAAAACATAAGTAGGATTTAGCACCTATCTAATATAGGTTGCTGGACTTCTCAGGGCCTATTCCCTCCATCACTCTTGATAAGAATTTATTTAGTTAAGATTGATATTTATAATTATATACCTAAAGTATATTTTAAACAATATTTTTTACATATTTTTCTAATTTATTATTTTTTCTCAGCTACTCTAAGTTTTGCACTTCTTGAACGAGGATTTGCCTCAACTTCTTCTTTGCTTGGAAGTATTGGTTTTCTAGTTATAACTTTAACTTCAGAAACTTTATCACACTGACAAATTGGAAGTTCTGGTGGACAAACACAGCTAAGCGATAATTCTTTAAATTCATTTTTTACTATTCTATCTTCTAAAGAGTGGAATGTAATTATACATATTCTTCCCCCTTTATTCATCATAGAAACAGCATCGTCTATCATTTTGTTTATAACTCCAAGCTCATTATTTACTTCTATACGTATAGCTTGGAAAGTTCTTTTAGCTGGATGTGGTCCATCTATTCTAGCTTTTTTAGGGATAGCTTTTTTTATTACATCAACTAATTCACCTGTTTTTTCGATTGGCTTTTCATCTCTAGCTTCAACTATAAATTTAGCTATTCTCTTCGCCCAATTGTCTTCACCATAATCTTTTATTATTTTTGCAAGTTGCTCTTCTGAGTATGTATTTACTACATCATAAGCAGAAAATGGCTTTCTAATATCCATTCTCATATCTAAAGGAGCATCGTGCATATATGAGAAACCTCTATCAGCTTCGTCTAATTGATGAGAAGAAACTCCTAAGTCAGCTAGTACTCCATCTATCTTATATACACCTATTTTTTCTAATTCTTCTTTTATATTTGAAAAATTGCTGTGAATAAATCTAACTCTATCAGAATACTCTGCTAATCTCTCTTTTGCAGTAGCTATTGCATTTTTATCTTGGTCAAACCCTATAAAAAGTCCGTCTTTTGAAAGTCTTTTTACGATTTCTTTTGAGTGTCCTGCACCACCCATTGTACAGTCTACATATACACCGTCTTCTTTTATATTTAAATTTTCTATACATTCATCTAAAAGTACAGATACGTGATGGAATTCCATAAAAAATTCACTTCCTTTCTGTAAAATCTCTAACTGTCGTATTTTTTATATTAATGTTATCTATTAGATTTTTTTACTAATACATAATTTAGTACAACACCTATAATTATAAATACTAAACTTATAACTTGTGCCATTCTTAATGGTCCTAACATAAGTGAATCTGTTCTAAGTCCTTCTATGAAAAATCTTCCTATAGAATATAATATTAAATAGTAAGCAAGGATTTGGCCTTCATATTTTTGTTTTTTTCTAAATACCATCAAAAATATAAATACACCTAAATCCCATATAGATTCATATAAAAATGTAGGATGTACTTTTACACCATCAACCATTATCCCCCATGGTAAATCTGTCGGTCCCCCATGAGCTTCTTTGTTTAGGTAATTTCCCCATCTCCCAATTGCTTGAGCTAATGGTATACCTATAACAACGCAATCAGCCAATTTAAAGAAGTTTAATTTCTTAACTTTAGCATATATAAACCCAGCTAAAATTCCTCCAATTAGAGCTCCATGAATTGCTAAGCCGCCACCTCTAAAGTTTAAAATTTCAGCTATATTTCCTGAATAATAAGACCAGTTAAAGATAACATAATAAGCTCTAGCTCCTATAAGTCCACAAGGGATTGCAATAATAGCTAAATTTAATATATCATCTTCTTTTATATTAAGCCTTTTTGCTTCTCTTAATGCAATAAAAACTCCAAGGACCATCCCTGTAGCCATTAAAATTCCATACCACATTATATCTACACCAAACAGTGTAAATGCAACTCTATCCATATAAACACCTCTTATCTTCTAAATATTCTACTAAATAAACTTACTTTTTCTATTGGTTTCTCTAGTGGCTCTTCTACAATAATATCTTTATTGTCTAAGATACACTGAGCATTATTTTTAAATAGATTTTCTGCCATAGATTTTGAGTATTTATCTTCAACATATTCATATGCCTCTCTCAATAATGGGCGTCTTCTTGTATCACTATGGGCATCTGTCGCAACTAAATGAACCATATTTCTACTAATTAAAAGATCACATATTTTTTGGAATTGTTTACCCTGTTTTCCTATAAGACTTGAGCTATTTATTTGAATAATTGCACCTGTTTTTATACAATCATAAATTATCTCTGTGTCCTCATGAATTTGCATATATCTCTCTACATGAGCCAATACTGGTGTATATCCCTGTTGTTTTAATTCATAAACAATATTGCATAAGTTGCTAGGAAAATTATTAGGCGGAAACTCTATTAATATATATTTACTATCATTTAAACAATAAAAGTCTAGTTCTGAAATCTTATCCATTAAATCATATGTAAAATAAATTTCGTTTCCTAAATATATTTCTATATCTATATTATTTTCTTTTAATTCCTTTTTAAATCTCTCAGAAATTCTTTTTAACTCCTCACCCTTTTCATATTTGAATTCTGGATGATAATGAGGAGTTGCAATCATTTTGCTGATTCCTTCTTCTTGTGCTATTTTTGCCATATTTATGGCTTGTTGCATAGATTCAGCTCCATCATCAACCTCTGGTAGTATGTGACAATGTACGTCTATCATAAAAAAATCCCCCTTTTTAAAGTAAGCTATCTGAATACAAATGTTATTATATCAGTTTATAGCTTAAAAATAAATATTTCGTATGTATTCTAAAAAACAAAAGTTGTAAGAAGATATCTCCTACAACTTTTATTTTTATAATTTGTAATTTATATTGTAGATTTTATACTCAATGTTTTTATTTAGTTATTTTCTTTATCAATAGGCTCTACAATAGATATTACACAGTTATCTTCTCTTAAGTGTTCTTCTAGTCTTTGTTGTACTTCTTCAAATGTAACTTCTTTTATTACCTCTACATAATCTAATAAGTTTATATCTTTAAATTTGTAGAAGATAAAGTTGTTTGCAATGAAAGTTAAAGAATCAAAGTATTTAATAAAATTACCTATAGAAGATTTTTTAACTCTTTCAAAGGTAGCTCTATCTAATCCTTCTTTTTTATACATATCAAGATACTCGAATATAACTTTTTTTACTTGTTTTGGATCTTTTGATTCGCCTCCAACTGTTGTAAATGCGTAATCGATTTGTGAAGTAAATCCTGCTCCAAAACTTCTATTTATAAGACCTTTCATATATAGATTTTCATATATTTCACTACCACGTCTAAATAACATTTCATTTAATATGTCTGTCATTACTTCGTATTTAAGTAGTTCTCTTCCTTTTATATTTACTTTATCATCTTTAAATCCTATATTGAAGATAGGTATTGAAATAGGCGCCTGAGTTATTATTTCTTTTTGGTTAACTGTTGTAGGCTCTTCTGGATATATTCTAGTTATTTCTTCTTCCATTTTTGCCATGTCGTATTTATTTGCTTGTTTTACTTTATCAAATAATTCTTCTGGTTCTAAATCACCAATTACAAATAAAGCCATATTTCCTGGATTGTAGAATGTATTATAACATTTATAAAGTTCTTCTTTTGTTATTTTGTATACGCTCTCTACGCTTCCAGCTATATCTACTCTAACAGGGTGGTTTACATACATTGCTTTTATTGCGTTAAATGATACATTCCAGCCTGGGTCATCATCATACATTTTTATTTCTTGGGCAATTATTCCCTTTTCTTTTTCTACATTTTCATCTGTAAAATGAGGTGTCTGCACATAATCAAATAAATGATCTAGACAATCATAAAAATTCTCTGTTGTTGTAAATAAATACGCTGTCGTTGTAAAGTTTGTAAATGCATTGGCATTAGCTCCCCATTTTGAGAATTTTCCAAATGCATCTGTTTCATCTGGTTGTTCGAACATTTTATGCTCTAAGAAATGTGCTATACCTTCGTTTACTCTAATAGGTTCACTCTCTCCTATAGGAATAAATTCTAAGTCATTTGATCCGTAATTAGTAGCTAAAACAGCATACTTTTTAGTAAATCCTTTTTTAGGCATAAAGTACACATCTAATCCATTTTCTAATTTTTCATAATATAATTCTTCTTTTAACAATTCGTTGACTATCTTTTCCATTATGCCCTCCCTATTTACTTAAGAAGTATATAGTATCTAGTTGAATATCTTTTACAGCATCTACTATATCTTCCTTTGTAGATTTATTTATCATATTTTTTATCTCATCTAAGTCACTTTTATTTTTTACTATTGATTGAGAGAAATAGAAATCTGAAAGTCTTCCTATTTCGTCGTTTAAAGAATTTAAAGAATTTATAAATGCAATTTTAGCATTTGCAATTTCTGTTTCTGTTATATCTCCGTCTTTTAATTTTTGAACTTGCTCTTTTACTAATTCAACAGTTCTTTCATAGTTTTCAGCTTCTATTCCTGAACAAACCATCATTGTAGATTTGCTTTTTTGTATTGTAGAGTAAATAGTATAACAAAGACTTTCTTTTTCTCTTACATTTACAAATAGTTTACTATCAGCGCCTCCACCTAATATTCTAGAACCTAAAAGAAGGCTATAGTATCTCTCTTCATCAAGATAATCAACATTACATCTATAACCCATAACTAATTTACCTTGTGCTATGTCCATAGTTTCTTTTACTTCTTTTACTTCGTCTACTTCTTTATAGAATTCTTCTTTTGGTAAATCTATTATATCTCCTCTATCGAATGTAAATCTTTCTTTTATTAATTCTACTACTTCTGATTCATCAAATTCGCCTTCGATTATTATTTCTATTGGAGAAGTTTTTAATATATTTTTATAATGTTGATATAAGTTTACTCCATTTATATCGTCTAAATCTTCGATATAACCCTTCCCACTTATAGCGTATGGTTCTCCTTCGAACATAATTTCACTAGCTTGTTTCATTGCATAGGTACCTTTATCATTGATGATACCCATTATAGAATCTTTTAATATTTCTTTTTCTATTTTTAGGTATTCTTCACTAAATCCACCATCTACTATTAGAGGATTATTTATTATTTCGTTTAATAGATCTATACAACCACCTAATATTTTTTCGTCTAAATATTTTTCATTTACACCTAATATACTAAATCCTAAAACTTGATGTTCTCCTCGTTTTGATGTTCCAGCATTTAGATATGAGCCGTATAGTTCTTCTTCTCTATTTGTCAATTGACCAAGTGTTTTATATTTATCGCAACCACTTTTTAAAATGCCTGGAAGCAGAGCATTTTTTGTAACTTCTTTTCTATCTAATTCTCTAAGTATATATACACTTACTAAATTTGTCTTAAATTTACTTTCTGGGATTAATGTAAGTTTTACATTTTTCCCTATTTCTAATGTCTTTAAATTTTTCATGTACTAGCTCCTTTTCCTTATTTTAACTATCCTATATAATAATACCTTATCTTCATCATATTTGCTATTTTATTTAATCATTCTTTTATATTATCTCTTTATTTTTACTATTATATACAAAAGTCAAATTGTTTACATATATCGTAGTTATGATGTATAATACAAGATGTATGTCTAAAATTATTGAGAAAAATAATTAATTTTTATATAAAAGAGAGGAAGATCATAATGAAATTAGGAATAGTAGGTTTACCAAATGTAGGTAAAAGTACATTATTTAATGCTATAACTCAAGCTGGAGCAGAATCAGCAAACTACCCATTCTGTACAATAGAGCCAAATGTAGGTGTTGTTGCAGTTCCAGACGAAAGATTAAACGTATTAAAAGAATTAAATAACGCTAAAAAAATAGTTCCAACTGCTATAGAATTCTGCGATATCGCAGGTCTTGTTAGAGGAGCTTCAAAAGGTGAAGGTCTTGGAAATAAATTCTTATCTCACATAAGAGAAGTTGACGCTATAGTACATGTTGTTAGATGTTTCGAAGATTCAAACGTTGTTCACGTTGACGGTTCAGTTGACCCAATAAGAGATATCGATACTATAAACTTAGAGTTAATATTATCTGATATAGAAATATTAGATAGAAGAATAGTTAAAACTACTAAAGCTTTAAAATCTGACAAATCACTTGCTGGTGAATTAGAAATGTTAAATTCTATAGCTGCTACTTTAGCAGAAAGTAAATCAGTAAGAACTATGGACTTTACTGAAGAAGAACAAGAATTCGTAAACAGCTTAAACTTATTAACTTCTAAACCAGTTATATATGCTGCTAACGTTTCAGAAGATGATTTAGCTGATGAAGGTGCTAACAACGAATACGTTGCTAGAGTTAGAGAATTCGCTGCTTCTGAAAATGCTGAAGTTGTTGTTGTTTGTGCTCAAATAGAAGCGGAAATATCTGAACTTGAATCTGATGAAGAGAAAAAAGAATTCTTAGAAACTCTTGGACTTGAACAATCAGGTCTTGATAAATTAATCCAATCATCTTACTCATTATTAGGACTTATGTCATTCTTAACTGCTGGTGAGCAAGAAGTTAGAGCTTGGACTATAAAAGTTGGAACAAAAGCTCCACAAGCTGCTGGTAAAATACACAGTGATATAGAAAGAGGATTCATCAGGGCTGAAATAGTAAACTACAATGATTTAGTTGAATGTGGAAGTGTTGCAAACGCTAGAGAAAAAGGTCTTGTAAGACTTGAAGGTAAAGACTACGTAATGCAAAACGGAGACGTTGTTAACTTCAGATTCAACGTATAAGATAAATATAAACTTATAAAAAGATAACTATTATCTTTTTATAAGTTTATAAGGCATAGCTTTTGGGCTATGCTTTTTTTATAAAAATTATATTTATATAACTTTATATATTAAAAAAGCTTACAATATGGATATCCATACTGTAAGCTTTTTATTAGTTGTGAACCATAACTTCTTGCGCACGACTTGCAAGTACTTTTTTAGCTTCTTCTCTTACTATATCTCTTTCTGAGAATGGAACTTTTACACCATTTATTAATTGGTATGTTTCGTGTCCTTTTCCTGCAAGTACTATCATATCGCCTTCTTGTGCTATTCTAACAGCTAGTTGAATAGCTTTTTCTCTATCTGGCTCTATTATATATTTACTTTTATCATTATATGATTTAGCTATATCATCTATTATTTTTTCAGGATCTTCAAAATCTGGATTATCAGATGTTAATATACTTAAATCACATTCTTTTGCAGCAACATCGCCTAATTCTTTTCTACGTATTTCAGTTCTTCCGCCAACTGAACCAAATAGACATATAAGTCTTTTGTGGTCGTAGTGTTCTAGTGTCTTTAATATATTTTCTAAACTAACTCCATTATGTGCATAATCTATAATTATAGTTGCATAAGGTAATGCAGATAAAACCTCTACCCTTCCGCAAACTTTTGCTTCAGTTAGGGCTTTTCTAGTTATTTCTTTTTTAACACCTAAATATTTACAAACAGATATTACAGCTAATGCATTGTAAATACTAAATATTCCTGGCGAACATATATAATAATCATCATTAGATTCTTTAGTTTTGCAGACAAAGTTTACACCTAGTGAATCTAAGTCTTTTGAGTATTGTATTTCAGTAGCCATTACATCAGCTTGTTTTTCTATACCGAAAGTTTCGATATTGCAAGTTGCAATGTCTATTATGTCTTTTGCATATTTATCATCTATATTGATTATTCCATGCTTAGCTAATGTAAATAATTTAGCCTTACATTCTAAGTAATTCTCGAAAGTAGGGTGTTCTTTTGGTCCTATATGGTCTGGTGATAAGTTTGTGAATATAGCAATATCAAAATCAACATGCTCTACTCTATGTCTTTGAAGCCCACCAGAAGATACCTCCATAGAAACACATTCTACTCCACTGTCTAACATCTTTCTAAATATTCTATGAAGTTCATAACTTTCAGGAGTTGTATTCACTGTAGTTTCTGATATGTTGTTGTAGAAAGTACCATTAGTTCCTACTACACCTGTATTTATTCCCGCTCTGTTTAAAACTTCACTTATATAGTTTGTAATTGTAGTTTTACCTTTTGTCCCAGTAACACCTATTATTTTTAATGATTTTGATGGATTTCCAAAATAATTTGCAGACATTTTAGATAAAGCTATTCTAGTATCTTCAACTATTATTTTTATAGCGTCATCTGCCATTTCTATATCATCTTGTAATACAAAGACTCTAGCTCCTCTTGAATATGCATCAAAGACATATTTATGTCCGTCTACTGTTTCTCCTTTAAGAGCAACGAACATATATCCTGGTTGGCATTTTAAAGAACTATAAGCTATGTCTACTATTTCAATATCATTAAAATCTTTTGAATCAGTATTAGAGGTAAAAGAAATACCTTCTAATACATTAGTTAATTTAACCATATGTCCTCCTATAGTTTCATCAATTTAATAATTATTCTTAAACAAATATTTCTTTTACTTTTCTATTTGATTTTATAATAGTCTGTCTTGCTAATACTTCTAATGAATCTATATATAGGTCATTACCTAAATTGTTGTCGTTTTTTAAGATAGATAACTCAGTACAACCAAGTACTATTCCATCACATCCATTTTCTTTTAAATGGTTTACCAATTTATTAAATTTATTCATATCAGCAGGTTTTCCACTTTTTATATCGTCATAAATTATCTCCATGACTTGCTGTTGTCTTTCATCATCAAAGACGAAATACTCCATATCAAATCTTTCACACATTTCTTGATATAATTTAGTTTTAATATTACCTGTTGTAGCCATAATACCTAATTTTTTATGACCATTTTCTTTAGCATATTTTATTGTCTCTTCAACAATGCTAAGAACTGGTATATTTACACTTTTATTTATTTTCTCATAAAAATAATGTGCTGTATTGCAAGTTATTACTATAAAGTCTACACCGAATTGTTCTAATTTTTGTGCATCACTAATAAGTACATCAGCTGGATTTTCATCACTTTTGCCTAAAATGTATGCACTTCTATCTGGTGTAGTTGCTCTATTTGTAATTACCATGTCTACGTGTTCTTGATCAGTTTTAGCATCAGTCATATCCACTACCATTTTGTAGAAATAAACAGATGCCATAGGCCCTAGACCGCCCATTACTCCTGCAGTTATATTTTCCATATTATCACCATTCTTATTTACAGTATTTATTAAACTTTCTGATTTGATTTATGCTGTATAAGAAGATGTACCAACTTCTCTTAATATTCCCGCTTAAATCGTATTTATATCCAAATGATGTTGCTTCTTTTCCTTCTGAAGCTAATTGTTTACATTTGTTTACTAAATCTTTATTTTTAACAAATTTATATACTACATGTCTTGGTATAACTCTCCAGAAGAAAGGTTCTTTTTGTATTTTTAATTCTAATTCTTTATTTTCAACTCTATCTTCAACTACATATTTAGCTATGTTGTTTCCAGAACCAGTTACGTAGTAGTTACTTCTACCTTGTCTTAAGTTTATTTCAAATACTTTGTAAGTATTATCTCTTGTATCGTATTTTATATCGAAGTTAGAGAAACCAGTGTAGTTTATGCTTTCTAAGAAGTTTTTGAATTTAGTCATTACTTCTTCGTCATATTCAGTTATTATAGCTGCGTGGTTTCCTATTCCTTTTGGTGTATGTTCTTCAAGTAAAACATGTCCTAAACACATCATTTTTACTTTTCCGTTTTGGTCAGAATAACAAGTTAAAACTCTCATGTGTGAGTCATCACCTGGTATAAAATCTTGTACTATTAAAGATTTTTCATATCCATGTGAATATATTTCATCAGTTATTTGTTTGAATTCATTTGCATCTTGCACAATGTATGCTTTTTTCATTCCTGGGAATTCATGTTGGAAGAAAGTAACACTGTCTGATGCTTTTAAGATTACTGGATAGTTAAATCCGAAATCTACTACTTCATCACCTTTGTTAAATACGTGTGTTTTTGGGTAGTTAAGATTGTACTCTTCACATATTTGGTAGAAAGAGTCTTTCTCGATTAATTTGTCTTTTAATTCTTTATCTATATATGGAACTATATATTTTGTTGAAAGTATCTCTTTATTATCGATTATAAATTCAGCATATTCATCTTTACATCCATGTATGATAAATACTTTACCTTCTTCTGCTTCTTGATCTGGTAATTCTAATAATCTTTTTAAGAAAGCTTCTTCGTCTTCTATAGTCGTTCCTTCTCTGTAATCGATTATTTTACTGTGATTTGTTGCTCCTATACGGATTTTTCCAAATGCTATTGATTTTACTCCATATGCTTCATGGTAAGCTCTTGCAACAGAGTAACAATTTATATCTCCACCAACCAATACTGGTTGAATTTTTACGTTATTCAATTAGTCCACCTCTTATTTTTCATTTTAATTTATTTTCTTTCATTTTTATACAATGGTATTATACTTTATTTTAATTGATATGTCAAAGAACGAAGCGCTTGGAAATCGTTATTTTTAACAGTTTTAATATAGATTTATTTGGATAAATTATTTAACATTTGTTAATTTTATTTTTTATAATTTATCGCATTTTGTGACAAAAAAAATATGACAAAACACAATTTATATGCTTTGTCATATTTTTATTTTTAAGCTTTATATTGATTCAATTTCATCTTTTTTAAATTGCTTCATATCTAAGTTTGATTTACTTATTACTTTATTTAATTTATTTATATCACTTTGAGTTGAGTATGCAATATTTACAATTGCAAAATCTTCATAGTCCATATCTGCATAATAAAGTAATTTTTCTGATTTACTTTCTTCTAATACTTTATTAATTTGATAAACTAAACTCTCATCAAAACAAGTATTATCTTTGCTTAAATTTACGCTAACTTCTTTTTCATTTATTTTCATAGTAATAGTTCTATTTTTTAAGCTAGATTTTTCACTTATATCTGTTATCTTAATTTCATCATCTGAAATTTGTGAAATATAATCAATTATATCTTCATATGTGTATCCATAGTCTAATATATCTCTATCAAATGACATTATATTTTTACTATTTAATTCTATGCTTTTATCTTCTTTTCTGGCGTCTATTAATACATCGTCTAAGTCTAAGTCTATATTAAATGTATTGTCAAAGGCATAATATGTTTCCCAATCTCCTAAGATACAATATTCCATAGTTATGGTTTTATTATCTCTAACTAAATTTCCGGTTAATGTAATATCGTCTCCTTGTTTGTATTGCTTTATCTCATCATAATGTTCATTTTCATCTTGATCAAATCTACAATATATCTTATATTGACTATTTTTTTTAGTTTCTAGCTCAACTTTAAGTACTCTATCATCCAATTCTTCTACTTTTTTTACCTTACCCGTAAGTTCTAAAAAAACTTGGTCATAGTTTAAATCTGCATTTTTTTCACTACGTTCATATTCTTCTATTAATTCATCTGATGAAATAGATATATCCTCCCAAAAATCACCTAAGAAGTTTTGTAATCCAAGATATTCTGATGAATCATTATTTTTACTTTTAGAGTTTATATTTATCAATATAATTCCTATTGAAATCAATATTAATATTAAAATTATAATAAACCCTATAAATACGGGGTTTCTCTTGATGAAATTTTTTTGTGTTTTTCCACATGCCAAACATCTATCACTGGTTATTTCTAATTTTTCCCCACAGTATTTACATACTTTACTTTTTTTCATATAAATTCCCCTTATTTTTCATTTTCCACAAATTATCATTCTATTTATATTATACATAAAATTACTATTTTACTATAGAAACAATTTTGTTATTTTTACCAAAAAGACCCAATCCTTAAAATTTAATGATTGGGTCTTAAAAATCTATATATATTTAATTTTATTAAATATCATAAGAATAATCAGCTATATTTTTAGAGTGGTCTGATATTCTTTCTAAGTTATTTAATATATCAAAATAAATAACACCAGAATCTACTGTACATTTTCCATCGTTTAATCTTTGTAGATGATGGTTTCTATATCCTATTTCTAATAAATCAACTTGTCTTTCATTTTCATGTACTTGTTTTCTAAGTTGTAAATTAATTTCTTCTAAACATTTCATAGAGTCAGTGAAGTTATTTATCGCTAAATTATATATTTCTCTAATTTCGTCTTCTGCATGTTCTGATAAACTAAGATTTTCATTAATTAAATCTCTACCTAATTCAGCAATATTTTCACCATGGTCTGATATTCTCTCTATGTCGTTAACTGCATATATTAAATTTGTAACTTTGTTACGTTCATCCTCATTTAATGATTCTTTTGATAGTTTAACTAAAAATGCAAGAAGTTGTCTTTGTATTTGGTTTACCTTTTTCTCCATTTCAAAAGTTTTTTCCACTTCTTCTCTTGAATTATTTAGTATACCTTCAATTGCATATTGTACAGATTCTTTAGCATAGTTAGCCATTTCTTTTATTTCTAAAAATGCATTTCCAACAGCAATGCTTGGTGTTTCTATCATTCTATCGTCTATATATTTTACATCTAAGTTTTCATGTTTTTCATCTTCAGTAACTGGTATTAATTTTAAAACTAATTTAACTATATATTTTGAGAATGGCAATAACACGATTACATTTACTACGTTAAATAATGTATGTGCGTTTGCTATTTGTCTTGCAACGTTGTTTGGATCTAAATAAGTTACAACTTTGCTTATTGGTATTGTAAATATAAACATAAATAGTATCGTACCTATTACATTAAATGTTAAATGCATAGTCGCTGCTCTTTTAGCATTTTTCGATGCACCTAAACTTGATAATAGTGAAGTAACACATGTACCTATATTATCACCATATAATATTGGTAATGCTGCACTCAGTGGTAAAATACCTTGTGATGCTAAAGCTATCAACATCCCCATAGATGCACTTGATGATTGAACTATACCTGTTATTAAGAAACCTGCTAGTATTCCTAATACTGGATGGATACCAACGAAAAGTAAAGCATCTCTGAATTGTGGTAAATCAGCTAAAGGACTTACTGCCTCTTTCATAAATTCCATACCCGTAAATAACATACCAAATCCTAATAATATCTCTGCATATTGTTTATGCTTTTGTTTTTTTGATGCTAAGTATATAATTATACCTATTCCTAATGCTATAGGTGCTATATCTTCTAATTTAAATGATACTAATTGTGCTGTAACTGTTGTACCTATATTGGCACCCATAATTACACCTATTGCTTGTGATAATGACATTATACCTGCATTAACAAAACCTACAACCATTACAGTTGTTGCACTCGAGCTTTGTATTATACCTGTTACTACAGCTCCTACTAAAACTCCCATTACTACATTACTTGTTAAAAATCCAATTATTTTTTTTAATTGTTCTCCGGCAGATTTTTGAAGTCCATCGCCCATCATATTCATACCGTATAAAAATAATCCTAGGCCACCTAGTAAACTAATTGCTATTTGCACGTCTGCTCCTCCTTAAGACTTATAAATTAATTCCTTTTGATAATACATTAAAAATCAAATTTGTTTGCTAAATCAAAGTTAATTCAATATTAAGATTATGTTAAATATGATATAGTCGTTAAAATTTGTATAAAAATGGTATATAAATCGTTTACTTTTGATTAAAAATCTTTAATTTATATACCACTTTTGTTAACATAAATATTTTCCCTAATTTGGTGTATTTTTATACTGTATAATATTATCTATTTATTTTTCTTTAATTAAGCCTTTTTTATAAGCTAAAAGCAACATTTTTAAATCATATATTTCTTCTTGCATTTTTTCTCCATCAAGAGTATCTCTCACATACATTCTACGAGCTATATCTTCTACAACTACTGAAGTTGATAATATATCACTTTCTTTTTTAATTGCGTCTTCTGCTGATGAGAATGGCTCATGAGCGACTAGTTGAAGTGTGTATGAGTTGTATATTAAAGTATATCCAGCTATACCTGTTTTTCCTTGATATGCTCTAGAAAAACCGCCGTCTATAACTAATATTTTTCCACCTGCTTTTATTGGACTTTCACCTTTTTTACTTTCAACAGGAACATGTCCAGTTATTATATGTGATTGTTCATAATCTAATCCAAATTCATCAAAAATTCTATTGCATATATTTTCATCTTCTCTCAATGTATAGTATGGATTTTTATTTTCTACATGAGTTTTTTTATCTGCAATAAAATATCTTTCATAAGTTGTCATATCATCTTTTCCAAATAATGAAGAACATTTACCTGTCCATAAGTACCACATCATATCCATACCAAATTGTTTTTCTGGACTCTTTTTATAGAAAAATCCTTTTCTCGCATAAGAATCCATTTGATCCATTAATGCTCTACCACTATACTCTTTTCCTTTTATCTTCATAGACATAAAGTTTCCTTTGTCATCAAGCGGGATACAACCATGTACTAACATATTTTTGTTTGCAATTAAGTATATACTTCCTTTTGAGAATAAGAATGAAACATGTTTTTGTAATTTTTCACTACCTTTAAATGAGGCTACTAATTTATCCATTACATTTTCTTCTTCTTTTGTCAATTTATATGGTGATTTTGGGTCTATAGTCGGGAAATTTGTATCCTTTAATTTATATACTTTTCCTTTTAAGTTTATAGTCCCCGCCTCATAATCAACTTTATCTAAAAGAAGTCTGTGCTTCATATCAAATTCTGGATTATTGTTAATTACTTCAGCTTCTAATTTAAATTGTATCATACTGATAGCTTTATGCATTTTTGCTATTAATGATTTTTCCTTAGTTGATACTTTTCCTTCTTCTGCTTTAGGCATAAATTCACTACATGGGTCATCTTTATATGCTTCCATCGCAAATGTAGCTAGAGGAAGTAGATTGATTCCATAAATATCTTCAACTATATCTAAATTTGCATATCTAGCTGATATTCTTATTGCATTTGCTATACAAACCTTTTGACCTGAGGCAGCTCCCATCCATAATATATCGTGATTTCCCCATTGAACATCTACATTGTGGTGATTTATAAGTGTATCCATGATAATATCTGGTCTTGGCCCTCTATCATATACATCACCTACTATATGTAATCTATCTACTACTAGTTTTTGTATAACTTTAGATAGAGCTATTATAAATTCTCTAGATCTATCTATTTCTATTATTGTTTCTATAATGCTTTTATAATACCCGTCTTTATGTGTACTACTTTCGTCTGGATGTAGTAATTCTTCTATTATATATTTAAAATCATCAGGAAGAAATTTTCTTACTTTAGATCTAGTATATTTGCTAGATGCATATCTACAAAGCTCTATAAGTCTGTGAATTGTTATTCTATAAAAATCTTCTAAATCTTCTTCTTCCTTTATAAGGATATCTAGCTTTTGTTCTGGATAATAAACTATTGTAGCTAGTTTTTTTCTCTCAGCTTCTGAAACAATATTCCCAAATAACTCCTCTATTTTTCTTTTTATAACTCCTGACCCGTTTTTTAGAACATGCACAAATGGTTCATATTCACCATGTAAATCTGACAAAAAATGTTCTGTCCCTTTTGGTAGACTCAGTATTGCCTCTAAGTTTATTATCTCTGCACTTGCACTCGATATGCTCGGATATTGCTTAGACAGCAACTTTAAATATTTAAGTTGGCTTTCCAACTGTTCATCCGGTATGTTATTTATTTTCATATTAAAATTCCTCCTAATATATTTTTACAAATTTAAATCTAATTTATCCTGTCCACTGTTCTTATATAAATTATAGCATACTCTTTATAGTTTTTTACTGAATTAATGTATATTCTATGCTTATTTATGTCGTATTATTTCTAATATTTTGAAAGTTTTTGTGCAACTTTGTAAAAATAAATTTATATTACATCAAAATTTTACACGTTATAAGAAAAGCTTTCAATTTCAATTAATTTTCTTATAAAAAAAATCCTTTCTTCTTGCGGTATATATGGATTTAATATACAATGTATTTATAAATTTAAAATATTATAAATATTTAGATAAATTAAATCAGCATTCCCTATAATTTTAAATATATAATTAAACATTGTAATTAAACATTGTGCATGCGAAATAGCCATAAGCTTAGATCCCCTTCTAATATTCTTATGGCTATTTTGTTATATATATTTAATTTTTATATAGCTCTAGTATATTGTTTTAACCACTCAACTTCATCTTCATTTAAATATGGTGAAATTTTATCAAATACTTCTTTATGATAGTTATTTAACCATACTATTTCTGATTTATCCATATATTCAGGATTTACACCATCTAAGTCGATTGGGGCAAATGTTATAGTTTCAAATTCCATAAATTGATCTAAGCCAACTTTTGGACCTCTTTGGCATATTAATTCGTTTTCGATTCTTATACCGTGGCTTCCTTCTATATATACTCCCGGTTCATTAGTTGTAACCATACCTTCTTCAAGTATACAAGAGTCATTTCTTTCAGGTACTATCTTCCATCTAAATCCATTTGGGCCTTCGTGAACATTCGATACAAATCCAATTCCATGACCTGTACCACATTTATAATCTGTTCCTAAATCCCATAGTGGACCTCTTGCTAAAATATCTAAATTTAGCCCTCTGCATCCATATAAGAATTTAGCTTTAGATAGTCTTATCATACCTCTTAAAACAGATGTATAGTGTAGTTTTTGTTCTTCTGTAATATCTCCTAATATGTACGTTCTTGTTATATCAGTTGTCCCTGTATAGTATTGTCCACCAGAATCTACAAGTAACATTCCTTCTTGTTCTAATTCATATTCACTTTCTTTTGTGGCACTATAGTGCATCATAGCAGCATGTTCTTTATATCCTGATATAGTCGGGAAACTTAAATCAAAACAGTCTTTGTCACTTCTTCTAAGTTGTTCTAATTTGTCAGATGCGCTTATTTCTGTTATTTTTATTTTTCCTATATTAGTTTTTAACCAATACATAAATTTAGTCATAGCGACACCATCTTTTATATGGCACTCTCTTATATTTTTAAGCTCAACTTCATTTTTTATTGCTTTAAATATAAATGTAGGATTTGGTGCATCTATTATTGATACATTAGAAGGTATATTTCTGTAAAGTTTGTAATTTACTGTAGTGCCATCTAATAAAACTACTTCATCTTTTTGTATAGTTTTTACAAAATCGTATATTTCAAAGTAATTTCTTACTTCTATTCCTATTTTATTAAATTCAGCTTTTATTTCATCATTTAATTTTTCTTCATCTACAAAATAATATACTTTATCTAAAGTTATAACTGCTGTAGATAAAACAACAGGTGTGTTATTTATATCGTTTCCTCTTATATTCAATAACCATGCTATATCATATAATGAATTTAATATATGCATTGTAGCATTTTGTTTTTTCATTATAGCTCTTACTTTAGTTAATTTATCTTGTATACTTTCACCAGCATATTTTACATCTAATAAAAACGCTTTATCTTTTGACATAGAAGGTCTATCTGCCCATAATTCATCTATCAAATCGTATTCATAAACTATATTTATATTTTTATCGCTATATTCTTTTTCATATCCATAGCCTTCTTTTGCATTTAGTACTCTTCCATCAAATGCTAAAGTATCACCATCTTTTAATACCCTGTTTAAATATTGTTCGACAGTTTCTACTCCTTGTTCTCCCATTTTAAATAATTTTATTGTAGAATCTTTTAATTGATCTTCTGCTTGGATAAAATATCTTCCATCAGTCCAAAGCCCTGCTTCCTCTAAAGTAACAACAACTGTTCCTGCTGAACCTGTAAAACCAGAAATAAATTGTCTACACTTGAAATAATCTCCTACATATTCACTTTGGTGAAAATCTGCAGAAGGAATTATATATGCAGAGATTCCTTTATTTTTCATAGATTCTCTTAATTTTTGTAATCTTTCAGTTATCATTTTTTCCCTCTTTTCTACTTAAATATTTATTTAATATATTATTCTTCTATATTATACTTCATTTACTTATTTTTCAATTAAAATATTTAATATTAATAGGTCTTTATAGTCTATAATTCAATTCTATATATTACTAAAATTTAATATTACTTTGCTTGAACATCATTTTTTTCTGGAATATAATTTATATATAGAAGTCTTTATTTATTAATATAAACTATTTTATATTAATTTTTAGAGGGGGGATATATTATGGAAACACAAAAAAATAACTTTTTAGGAGATAATACAAAATTAGTGTTGGAGTTTGACTATACAAACTGCTTTGACCTTATACATGAGTGGCTAGCTATTCCCTCTATAATCTCAAAGATATATAAATGCTTTTTTTATATTATGTGCATTCTTTTTATAATAAGCATATTACTAAGGCCAAATCTCCACCATATAATAATTAACTTTGGATTTGCAATAGTATTTTTCTTGGCTTTTATAGGAGGACACCAATTCCTTCACTTAATTGCCGCTTATATTATTGGTTGTAGAAATGTTAAACTAATGGTTTCCAAGGCAAATATATTTTGCTCTTGTGACAAAACTGAGCTCAACTCAAATAAATATATGTTTGTATCAATATTTCCATTTGCAATTACTACATTATTTAGCATAATAATTGCAATAATTTTTCCTGAATATTTGGGAGCAGTTTCTATTTTTAATATATTTCATTTTACAATATCAAACGGCGATATTGGTATAACTAATTACTTTTTAAATAACAAAGATACGTATTTTTATTGTAATCAAGATAAAAATACGGCTTATCTATATAAAAAATCTTAATCTAAAAAACCATCTTAAATATTAAGATGGTTTTTTAATTTTAAATAAATTATATATTATCTTTATATGGATAATTTATAATTATTATAAATAAAAAACTCTAGTTAAATTGGGGGGACCAAAATACTAGAGTTTTTCATTTAGGTTACTTTATTATTTAATTTTTTTTAAATCATCTACCATTTGATCTATATCTGCATGGCACTTGTCAGCTGAAGAACAGTTGCTACAACCACAGCCACAACTACTTTCGCCAGATTTTGACTTTTTGATAAAATTGCCAATTGTCGCAACCACTATTAATATCGCTACTATTGCAATTATCCAATTGATCATTTTAATTCATCTCCTATTTATACATTATACACTTATTTAAGTGAAATTTATCTAAAAGATAAACATACAAACATGGTATACGATGAATGCTACTATATAAGCAGTTATCATTTGGAATGCTATTGTTATTCCAGTCCATTTCCAAGAACCCATTTCTTTCTTTATAGCACCTACTGCTGCGAAACAAGGCATGCAAAGTAAGTTAAATGCCATATATGAGAATGCTGCTGCTTGAGTGAATACTGCTGATAATCCTGGAAGTGCTGCTGTACCTTCAGCTGCTGCTTCTGATACTGCATCTGCTGCACCGAATAATACACCGAATGTAGAAACTATATTTTCTTTAGCTATCCATCCAGTTACAACTGCAACTGATGCTCTCCATTCACCAAATCCAAGTGGTGTAAATATCCATTGTATTCCTCTACCTATACTAGCTAATATAGATTCATCCATTTCACACATTCCACTGAAGTTGAAACTAGATAAGAACCATATAAGTATAGTTGATCCTAAGATTATTGTTCCTGCTTTTATTGCGAATCCTTTAACTTTTTCCCATGCATGTATTAATACACTTCTTAAAGTTGGTATTCTATATTGAGGAAGCTCCATTATAAAGTTTGAAGTTTCACCTTTGAATAAAGTGTTACTTAATATTAAAGCTCCTATTACTGCTACTACTATACCTATCATATATATAGAGTAAATTATTAATGTTTGATTATATTGTGTAAATAAAGTTGCAGCAAACATTAAGTATATTGGTAATTTAGCTCCACAAGACATGAAAGGTGTTATCATTATAGTTAATCTTCTATCTTTTTCACTTTCAAGTGTTCTAGATGCCATAACTGCTGGCACTGAACAACCATATCCCATTAAAAGTGGTATGAAAGATTTTCCTGATAAACCAAATCTTCTAAATAATCTATCCATAACGAAAGCAACTCTCGCCATGTAACCACTGTCTTCTAAGAATGACATTAATAAGAATAATACTAATATTTGTGGTAAGAATGATACAACTCCTCCTACCCCAGCAAGGATACCATCGCCAACAAGTCCTGTTGCCCAATCAGCAGCACCCATGCTTTCTATTGCACCCATTATAGTTTCTGTAAATGGTCCATCCCAAAAATCAGTAACTATAGTTTGTAACCATACACCTATACCTAAAGGTCCTTCACCAAAAGTGATTGAGAATAATGCATACATAATTACTAAAAAGGCTGGTATAGCTATAATTCTGTTTGTAAGTACTTTATCTATTTTATCTGATGTTGTTTCTTTTCTTTGACCGTTTGCTTTAAGCGGTTTGCTAACTGTTTTATTTACTACTTCTGATATGAATTTATATCTTTGGTCTGCTATTTCAGCTTCTGTGTCTCCATTGAAGTCACTATTTGCTTTTTCTACTATTGAAGTTATTTTTGCTCTTTTATTTCCTGGTAATTTTTCAATTACTATTTCATCTTCTTCAAGTATTTTTATTGCTTGCCACATTTCATATGAGCTAGATTTGTGATTTTGATTATCGTTATCATTAAGTAGTCCCACTATCTCTGTTATATAGTTGTTAACTTGTGGTGAAAATACTTCTAAGTCGTTACTTTGTGTTTTTGATGAAGCTATCTTTTGTGCAGCTTCCATTAATTCATTTACACCTTTTCCATTTCTTGCAACTATTGGGATTACTGGTACACCTAATATTTTTGAAAGTTTTTTAACGTCTATTTTTGTTCCTGATGCTTCAACTTCGTCCATCATATTTAAAGCGATTACAGTAGGTATTTTAGTTTCTAATACTTGTAAAGTTAAATATAAGTTTCTTTCTATATTAGTACCATCTACTATGTCTATTAAAACATCTGGGTTTTCATCAACTATGTAGTCTCTTGCTACTATTTCTTCTGCTGAATATGGAGATAAAGAATATATACCTGGTAAGTCTACTATCTCTATTTCCTTATTTTTTTTATATTTACCTGTTTTTTGTTCAACTGTAACACCTGGCCAGTTACCAACATGTTGTTTTGAGCCGGTTATATCGTTGAATAATGTTGTTTTACCGCAGTTTGGATTACCTGCAAGCGCAATTCTTATACTCATTTCGTCTCTCCTCTAAATATTATTACATTTTACCCCAATTACGTCATGATTTTTAATGTCATATTAAATTATATAAGTGCTATATACTATATTTATTTTATATGATTTAGAACTATTTTAAATTTATATGTTCTGCCTCATCTTTTCGTAAACTTAATTCATATCCTCTTAAGTTTACTTCTATTGGATCTCCTAAAGGCGCTACTTTTACAACTTCTACATCTACACCAGGAGTTATTCCCATATCCATTAATCTTTTTCTTACTGGTCCTTTTTTACCAAGGTTAAGAACAACACCTTTTTGCCCTGGCTTTAAATCTTTTAACGTCTTACTCATAAACATTTCCTCCCAATTAAATTGTGCAACTATTGAACTATAATTTTGTTTGCCATGCCTTTGTTTAAAGCTATTTTAGACCCTTTTATCATTAATATTATTCCACTATTGTTTTCAGAGATTACTTCTATTTTTTCTCCAGCTATAAATCCTAAGTTTTGTAAGTGTCTTTTTACGCTTTCTTTAGCACGTATTTCTTTAATTATTTTTTGTTCGCCAATATTCACCATAGTTAATGACATAACATGCACACCCTCTCTTTTTATTTTACTATTTTAAAGTGACGGATAATTGATAGTTATTAATGATAATTATCAAAATCATTATTTAACGATATCAATTATCATTTTTATTTTTTATAGTTATATATTAGACCTTTTGGGTAAATTTGTCAACAACAATTGATAATAATTCTTATTTTAATTGTCCCGATTTTGCTATATTAAATTTGTAATTCTAGAATAAAATTTTACTTTACTTTTGATACTATATATAGGAGGTATGCTATATGTTTCAAGAGAAATTAATCAAATTTTGTTCACCTACATTAGTTGGCTTTAAATGTGGTAGTTTATTTAAGGTTAAGTGCGATAATTCATACCCACTAGATAAAATATTAGCCCAATATAATATCAAATATAACGGCAAAGGGGTTTTCTTCATCAATCTACTAAAAAGAGATAATTCTTCATTAATATATGTGTATAGACCTCTAAAGTTAACTAAAAATTTATCCTCTATAGCTGCACATAATTTCTTAAAATCATATGGATATAAATTAAACGATTTAGACAGTGATTTAAATTATCTTAAATATAGATTTGAATCTTTACAAAAAACACCCCACGAAATAGGAGTTTTTTTAGGCTACCCTATTTGGGATGTAAAAGGTTTTATTGATAATAAAGGAAAGGATTTTAAGTATTGTGGCACTTGGAAGGTGTATAATAATACCGACTATGCCAAGATTTATTTTAAGAAGTGTAAATACTATACAAATTTATATTGTAAATTGTTTAGCTTAGGAGTTCCATTAGAATATTTAATTTTAAAAAATAGCTTATAGATATAAATTTAAAATTAATGTATATCCATAAGCTATTTATTTTTTTCCTTTTTAAATTTTGAAATTATCTTTTCTAAAATGCTTATTTTCTTCTTATATGGTTTATCAATTATATTATCATCATATTGGTCAAATTCTACTTGTTTATGTAATCTCAAATCATCTATAAATTGATTTATGCAATCTCCTACAGACTCTTTATCTAAGCATTCTGAAGTTAGATATACACAAAAGTCTTCTGGCTTAATTTCTCTATAATCGATATTTTCTAATAGTGATTTTATTTTAGGGTTTGATTTATCCTTATCGTCGTATTTAATTACAACTTTATTTTCTTTTATTTCAAAAGATATAATGTATATTTTCTTATAGTCTTTATATATAAAATAAGGATACTCTCCTTCAAACTCATTTAGTTTTAATATAGGAATTATTTTATTTTGGATATAGTTATTGATATTTGTAGCAAATTTAGTATTTGGAAATTGATATTTATCTTCAAAATCCTTACATGCATTTTTAATTGCTATTGAAAAATCCGAATAAATCCTATAAATAGGTTGGTAATAATAACAATGATTAGGATAATTATATCTATTTTCTTTATATTGTTTTAAATTATAATTATTATCATTTTTCCCCAATGCTTTTAAATTATTTAAGTATATCACTATTTCTTCTTTAATTTCATCTATCCCTTTAACTTTATCTCTATAAAATTCAAGTGCTTTTAATGCCTGTTCTAACTCAATTTTTTCTATATTTATATCGTTTGTTTTTAATAGATCTTCTTTATCTAGTGAAAATTCTTGATTGTATTGTTTTTTTAATTGTAATAAATTTAAGATAAGTATCAGCAAAGCATATTTAATTAGCTCTCTTTCTATATAATTGAGTCCATTATCCCCAAATATTTTGTATTTCATCAATATGTTTTTTGCTTCTTTAACTGCTAACAAAACTCTATAGTTATCTTTATTCTCGTCTTCTGATATATTTATCTTGCTATAATCCCAAAATCTTATCCTACAAATTATATCCTCGCAATATAAAACAACCTTATATCTTAATTCTTTATTATTTATATATAGAGGTATCTCATAGCCTTTATCTACCTTTTTAACATCTAATAATATTATTTCACTCTGCTTATTTATCTCTTCTAGGACTTTGTCTTTATTTTGTTGTATATTTATTAATTCTAATTTAATCTGGGCAAATTCGCCTAATTCTATATTAAATATTGATAAATCTTTATTTATAGAGACATCTATAAAATGGTTATAAGTATTTCCTATAGTATTGATTATTTCTTCATAATATTTATTCATAGGCACCTCCAGAATCTTAAAATTATATCTCTTACAAAAATTATAATAGATTTTTTAGATTTTATATATATTATTTATCATAAACATCAAATTTTACCTTAAAAAGGAAAAATATCTTTAGATTTAAATATATATATTATATAATTGTATATACATATTAAATATACTACAGGGGGACTACAAAATGGAAAATGGATTAATGAATAGCCGTATGATGGGCTTTACTGATGTTAGGGGATTAAATATATTAGAAGATGCTATAGCTAAATTTCCCAATGAAAATTATAAGGATATAGACATACAAAAAAGTCTAGACCAATATGATTTATTTAGAAAAGAAACTCAATTTGATGAGATATACGGAGATTCAGACAGAACGATGGATTTAGGTGATAATAAAGTACTACATATATTTGAAGGCCGTAAATTCGAGCTTGCTTTATTTGACTCAAATGATGTCGCTATAGGAGCTGCCACTATATTTGGAGGGGGATTTAAAACTTATTTAAATGAAAAACAAATAGAAGAGATATTTGTAGTTCAATCAATTGAACTCAAATAATATATTTTAATAAATTTTTTATAATTATATATCAATCTTATAATTATATATCAATCTTATAATTATATATCAAAATGGCGAACCAAATGGTTCGCCATTTTTTATATGTTAAATTAGTTATAATAAGTAACTAATTTATAAATTCTATTTTATATTAGACACAATATGATTCTTATTGATCAGCTAATCTCTTATAGCTTTCTAATCTATCTTTAGAAGATTGTTCAGCCATAGCAAATAATTCTTCAGCTTGTTCTGGGAATTGTTTAGCTATAGAAGCATATCTTACTTGTCCAAGTATGAAATCTCTGAAGCTTTCAGTTGGTTCTTTAGAATCTAATGTGAATGGATTCTTACCTTGTTCTTTAAGTTCAGGATTATGTCTGTATAAATGCCAGTATCCACATTTAACTGCATCTGCTTCGTTTTGTATAGTTTTACCCATACCACATTTTAATCCGTGGTTTATACATGGAGCGTAGCATATGATTAGAGATGGTCCATCATAAGCTTCAGCTTCAACTATAGCTTTAACGAATTGGTTATAATCAGCACCTATAGCAACTTGAGCAACATATACGTTACCATAAGACATTGCCATCATACCTAAATCTTTCTTTCTAGATCTCTTACCAGCAGCAGCGAATTTAGCCATTGCAGCAAGTGGAGTAGCTTTTGAAGATTGTCCACCAGTATTTGAGTAAACTTCTGTATCGAATACTAATATGTTTACATTTTCACCAGAAGCTAATACATGGTCAACACCACCGTAACCGATGTCATAAGCCCAACCGTCTCCACCAAGGATCCATTGAGATCTCTTAACTAGGTAGTCTTCTCTAGATTTTATACTTTCTATTAAAGCTTTTGCTTCTTCGTTTTCTGGTTGAGCGTTGTTTAATAATTCAACAACTGCTTTAGAAGCTTGTACTGAAGCAGCACTATCTTCTTTAGCATCTACCCAAGCACCTAATACTTGAGAACATTCTTCAGAACCACAAACGTTCATTAAAGCTTTCATATCATCTTCTAATTTATTTCTCATTTGTTTAACTGCAAGTCTCATACCTAAACCATATTCAGCATTGTCTTCGAATAAAGAGTTTGCCCAAGATGGACCTTTACCTTCATGGTTGCAAGTATATGGAGTTGAAGGTGCAGAACCACCCCAAATTGATGAACAACCAGTTGCATTAGCTATCATCATTCTATCTCCGAATAATTGAGTTACTAATTTGATGTATGGAGTTTCACCACATCCAGCACATGCACCACTGAACTCGATAAGTGGTTGTTTAAATTGACTTCCTTTAACACTGTTAGGGTTCATTAAGTCAACTTTTGGAGCAACTTTCTTAGTATCAACAGCGTAAGCCCAGTTATCAACTTCTTGTTCTTGAGTTTCTAATGGTTCCATAACTAATGCTTTTTGTTTAGCTGGACAAACGTCAGCACAGTTTCCACATCCTGTACAGTCCATTGTACTAACTTGCATTCTGTATTTTAATCCTTTTAATTCTTTACCTTTAGCATCAACAGCTACAAATGATTCTGGAGCTTGAGCTAATTCTTCTTCAGTTACAAGAACTGGTCTTATACATGCATGTGGACAAACAAATGAACATCTATTACATTGTATACAGTTTTCTGGTTTCCATTCTGGAACATTAACTGCTATACCACGTTTTTCATATGCTGCTGTACCACATGGGAATGTACCATCTTCGTATCCTAAGAATGAAGATACTGGAAGGTCATTACCTTTTTGAGCAACCATAGGTCTTAATATATCTTTTATGAATGCTGGTTCATCTACTTCTGGTTTTTCGCCTTCAATAGCATCAGCCCAAGAAGCTGGAACATCAACTTTTACTAATGAATCTATACCTGCATCAACAGCTTTATAGTTCATGTTTACTATAGCTTCACCTTTTTTACCGTAAGCTTTAACTATAGATTCTTTTAAGTATTTAACAGCATCTTCTACTGGTATTATATCAGCTAGTTTGAAGAAAGCAGCTTGACATATCATGTTTATTCTGTTTCCTAAACCTATTTCTTGTCCTATTTTAACAGCATTTAATGTGTAGAATTGTATATCATTTTTAGCGATATATTGTTTCATTTCAGCTGGTAAATGTTCATCTAATCCTTCAGCGTCCCATATAGTATTTAATACGAAAGTTCCGCCTTTTCTAAGTCCTTTTAATAAATCATATTTGTAAACATATGATTGGTTGTGACAAGCTATGTAATCAGCTTCATCTAATAAGTAAGTTGATCTGATTGGAGTATCACCAAATCTTAAGTGAGACATAGTTATACCACCAGATTTTTTAGAGTCATAATCGAAGTATGCTTGAGCATATTTGTCAGTATGGTCACCTATTATTTTTATAGCTTGTTTGTTAGCTCCAACAGTACCGTCAGATCCTAATCCCCAGAATTTACATCTTACAGTTCCTTTTGCAGATATTTTTATTGGTTCTGCAGCTGGAAGTGAAGTGTTAGTAACGTCATCAACTATACCTATAGTGAATCCGTCAGCTGGTTGTTCTAAGTTTAAGTTTTCAAATACTGCATTTAAGTCAGTAGGTGTAGTATCTTTAGAACCTAATCCGTATCTACCACCAACTATAAGTGGAGCATTTTCAACACCTTTGTAGATGTTGCATATATCTAAGTATAATGGTTCTCCTAATGAACCTGGTTCTTTTGTTCTATCTAAAACTGCTATTCTTTCTACAGTTTCTGGCATTGCAGCTAAGAAATGTTTTTTAGAGAATGGTCTGTAAAGGTGAACTTTAACAACCCCTAATTTTTCTCCCTTAGCATTTAAGTAATCTATTGTTTCTTCTAAAGCTTCTGTAACAGAACCCATAGCAACAACTACATGTTTAGCATCTTCTGCACCATAGTAATCGAATAAACTATGTTTTCTTCCTGTTAATTCACTAACTTTAGCCATATTTTTTTCTACTATATCTACAATATTTTCGTAGTATTTATTTGAAACTTCTCTTGTTTGGAAGTAAATATCAGGATTTTGAGCAGTACCACGAGTAACAGGGTGATTTGGAGATAATGCTTTATCTCTAAATGCTTGAACAGCATCCATATCTAGTAATTGTGCATATTCTTCGTTATCCATTAATTCAACTTTTTGTATTTCATGTGAAGTTCTGAATCCATCAAAGAAATGTAAGAATGGTAAAGAACCTTCTATAGCAGACATATGAGCTACTGGAGCTATATCAGCAACTTCTTGAACAGAACCTGAACATAATAAACATGCTCCTGTTTGTCTACATGCCATAACGTCTTGATGATCACCAAATATTGATAAAGCTTGAGATGCTATTGCACGAGCTGTAACGTGGAATACACCTGGTAATAATTCACCTGCTACTTTGTACATATTAGGTATCATTAATAATAACCCTTGAGATGCAGTAAATGTTGAAGTTAATGCACCTGCTTGTAATGAACCGTGGAATGCCCCAGCAGCACCTGCTTCTGATTGCATTTCAACAACATTAACTTGTTGTCCAAATATATTTTCCCTTCCTTGTGAAGCCCATTCATCAACTAATTCTGCCATAGTTGAAGAAGGAGTTATTGGATATATAGCAGCAACATCAGTAAACGCATAAGCAACGTGAGCAGCAGCTGTATTTCCATCTACAGTTTTCATAAATTTAGCCATTTTAGTACTTCCTCCTTATAAATAAGTAAATATTATTCTTAACATATAATTTGCCATCATAATATTGTTCTATTTTTAACAAAGTGTTTATATTTAAACATTCCTATCTAAAATTCTATATTCATTGTCAAAATCCTCTTAAAAAATTATTTTTTTTTTAAAATGTAAGTATTTATTATAATTGTTTATATTATTTATATATTTTTATTATTTTTCTTAAATAAATAAATAACTTAAAATCATATTGCCTCTATTACTAATTTTTTGATAACTTAAATTAACAAAAACACCCCGTTAATTGATTAGTTTTTTAACAATTTATCAGAGGTCAAATATGTTTTGACAATTTTTACAGTTTTTAAATTTACAACTATTTTTCCCGTATGAGGATTTTTTATAATATGTATATTTTTGTAATATATAAATACGTAATAAATTATATTTAGGTTGAGTAAAAACGCCCTATTTTCTACAATTTTCCAATAAACATATTTTGGTAAATATAAACTTATTTGCAATTATTATGTTAGCACATCTAAAATTTTTTTTAAAGTATTAATAATTTTTTCTTTTTTTTTTAGTAATTTTCTTAATTTAGTTAAAAAAAAAAGAAGTGTATACTATATACATACACTTCTTATTACTTTTTTAATCATAAAATTTTATAAATAGATAAAATTATTTTATTAACTCTACTAAATCTCCGTTTTTAACGCCAGCTGCATTTCCTTCTTCTATGTCAACGTGCATTTCTAAAGCAAAGTTAGCATTAGCTCTAACTAATATGTTGTGGAAAGTTAATCCTCTTAATCCTTCAGTTTTAACACTTACTACATCTTTATCTTTAACACCGAATTTTTCAGCATCTTCAAGACTCATGTGTATATGTCTAGCTGCTACTATTATACCTTTTTCACATTCAACTTCACCATTTGGTCCTACTAATTTGAATGCTGGAGTTCCATCTATATCTCCTGATTGTCTAACTGGAACTGATAAACCTAATCCTCTAGCGTCTGCTAAAGAAACTTCAACTTGAGATTCTGGTCTAACTGGTCCTAAAACTCTCATTGTTTGTTGTCCTTTAGGTCCTACTACAGTAACTTTTTCTTCACATGCATATTGTCCTGGTTGAGATAATGGTTTAAATGGAGTTAATTGGTATCCTTCTCCGAATAATACATCAACGTCAGCTTGACTTAAATGTACGTGTTTATTTGATAATGCTATTGGTAATTTCATAATAAAAACCTCCTGAAATATAGTTTAATTTTTAATAACCGCAATTAAATTATATCTAAAATTTATAATAAAATCAATTGTTATAATATATTCGTATATTGTATATTACAATCTTTTACTTTATTTATTAAATCTTTTACATTTTTTAACATCATTTTATTGCATAATTTATACTATTTAGCTAAATCTCTTAACAAATCAAAGTATCCAGGGAAAGATATATTTATACAGCTAGGATCGTCAAGAATAACTCTAGAATCACTTACTAAATCTGCTATAGAGAAAGACATTGCTATTCTATGGTCTTTAAATGTTTCTATAGTAGCTCCATGAAGTTTAGTTTTTCCTTTTATTATCATGCCGTCTTCTAATTCTTCTATATCTGCACCCATTCTCTTTAAGTTGTCTACAACAGTTTTTATTCTGTTGCTTTCTTTTACTTTTAATTCTTGAGCATCTTTTATTATAGTCGTACCTTCAGCCTGTGTTGCCAAAACGGCTATAACTGGTATTTCATCTATTAATCTAGGAATTATAGTTTTATCAATTGTAGTTGCAGTTAAGTCTTTAGAGTATTTAACAAGTAAATCTCCTACTTTTTCTCCACCTACTATTCTTTCATCTATAATTTCTATATTTCCATTCATATTTCTGACAACATCTATTATTCCAGTTCTTGTTTCATTTAATCCGACATTTTTTATTAAAACTTCAGAACCTTCACTTATTAAAGCTCCTACTATTATAAAAGCTGCAGAAGATATATCTCCAGGAACATAAATATCCTGGTTAAATAGTTCATCTACAGGATTTACAATTATATCTAGTCCATCTTCTTTTATATCTGCACCAAATGCTTTTAACATTATCTCTGTATGATTTCTCGATTTAACTTTTTCTCTTATTATACTTTGTTTATCAGCATATAAACTAGCAAGTATAATTGCTGATTTTACTTGGGCTGATGCAACGGGCATTTTATAATCTATACTGTGTAAATGACCACCTTTAACTGTTATAGGCGTAAAGTTTGCATCATCTTTTCCAGTTATGTCACATCCCATCATTCTAAGTGGGTCTGTCACTCTCTTCATAGGTCTTTTACCTATAGAGGCATCACCTATTAATGTAGATTCAAAATCATTTCCAGCAAGAATACCCATAAGTAGTCTTATTGTTGTTCCTGAATTTCCTACGTCTAATATATCAGTTGGTGCTTTTAATCCTCTAAGCCCATTTCCTTTAATGAATACATCTTTCCCATCTATTTCTATGTCTACTCCCATTTTTCTAAAGCATGCAACTGTACTTAAACAATCTTGTCCCATTAAAAAGTTACTTACTTTATTGTTTCCTTTTGATATAGCAGAAAACATTATCGATCTATGAGATATAGACTTATCCCCTATTAATTCAAAACTTCCTCTAAGCATATTTGCACTCCTTTATTATTTCTAAAATTGTCTCATCATCTACATCATTAAATAAATCCACTTTACCATGTTCTACTGGCAAAATCATATTTACTTTTGAAAAACTATTTTTCTTATCAGTTTTCATTATAGATAGCACTTCTTGTTCGCTTGGCCCCTCAAATTCTGTTGGCAAATCAAATACCTTACATATATTTAAAAATTTATCATAATATTCTTTAGTTATTAAATTTTTTCTTAAAGAAAGTTTAAATGCCATATTCATACCTATGCTTACAGCTTCCCCATGAGCTATATGGCAAAGTTTCTCTACTCCATGGCCGAAAGTATGTCCAAAGTTAAGGATTTTTCTAAGTCCTCCTTCTTTTTCATCCATTTCAACAACATGAGCTTTAATTCCTGCACATTTTTTTACTATGTATTTTAATGTTGAATCTATTTTGTCTAATATCTCTTCACTATTTTCTAATAAATAATTTATAAATTCATAATCATATATAAATCCATATTTAACAACTTCGCTCATACCGTTTCTAAATTGGTCATCTGGCAAAGTTCTAAGTGCTGATACATTTATAAAAGTAAATTTAGGTTGATAAAATGCACCGATTACATTTTTATAAGTTCCTAAATTTATGCCTGTTTTACCACCTATAGATGAATCTACTTGTGCTAAAAGAGTTGTAGGTACTTGTACAAAATCTATTCCTCTCATATATGAAGAGGCAACATATCCTGCTAAATCTCCTATAACACCACCACCTATAGCTATTATAAGTGATTTTCTAGTAAGACCAGCCTTTATCGCATGTTCTAGTATTTTTTGAAAAGTATCAAGGCATTTAGATTCTTCCCCTGCTGGAACTATATATTCACTTACAAATTTAGCTCCTAAAGAATCTATAAATTTATTTAATTGTGTTTTATATACATTTTCATCTGAAATTACTAGTACCATATCGTAAATTTCATTTATATTTTTATTAGTTGTGCCATTTACTTCATTTAAAGCTTTATTAAAACTTCTATAGCTATCATCAATAAAAATATTGCATACTTTGTTTTTTATTTTTTCCATCCTCTTTCACCCAACCTCTGAATATATGAATTATAATTTCTTTTTACGTCTTCTAAACTACTTCCTCCTATTGTTTCTAAGAAGAATTGACATATAACAAAAGCAACTACATTTTCACACACAACGCTACAAGCCGGAACTGCACAAGTGTCTGAACGCTCTACTGTAGCTTCATAGCGTTCTAATGTATTTATATTTATTGAGTTAAGAGGCTTGTATAGTGTTGGAATTGGCTTCATAGCGCATCTTATTATGACTTCTTCTCCAGTTGTCATTCCACCTTCTATACCACCTAATCTATTTGTAACTCTCTTTATTCCATCTTTTTCATTATATATTATTTCATCCATTACTTGAGAACCTGGAAGTTTTGCTACATCAAATCCTATACCGAATTCGACCCCTTTTATAGCTTGAGTTCCCATTAGATGCATTGCTAATACACCGTCAATTTTTCTATCAAATTGAGTGTATGACCCAAGTCCTGGAATTAAGTTTTTTATTCTAACTTCTACAACCCCACCGATTGTATCTCTTTCACTTTTTATTTCGTCTATTTGTGCAATCATCTTAGCTTCTACTTCTTTATTTGCACATCTAACTTCTGAATTATCTATATTATTTTTTATATAATCAAAATCATATATATTTTCATCCTTCACATTACCAATTTGTATAACATGAGAGACAAAGTCTATATCGAAATTTTTTAATAGCTGTTTGCAAATCGCTCCTACTGCTACCCTACTTGCTGTTTCTCTTGCTGATGACCTTTCCAGTACATTTCTTGCATCATCAAAATCGTATTTTAAGCAACCGACTAAATCTGCATGACCTGGTCTTACATTGTTTACTTTTCTAGTTTCAAAATCTACTTCATCCATTGGTGCCATATGTTCAGTCCAGTTTTGGTAGTCTTTGTTTTTTACTTCAATTGATATAGGTCCCCCTAGTGTTTTTCTTCCCCTAACACCACCAAGAATATTTACTTTATCACTTTCAATTTTCATTCTGCCACCACGGCCATAACCACATTGACGCTTTTTAAGTTCTAAGTTGATTTCATCAAAGTTTAGTTCTATATTTGATGGCAGTCCATCAATTATAGATATTAAACTCTGCCCATGTGATTCACCACTTGTCAAATACCTTAACATAATTCATCGCCCCTTACTTTTAGTATTAATTATTTTCTTTAATTCTTTTTATATATTCATCAACATCTCTGTTGAATCTAGCTTTGAAATCTTCATTTTCCATAAAAGGAACTTCATCTGAATTAGATAGGTATAAATTATAATCTAAATCTGTATTTATCGATTTATAAAATATATCCATTACAATTTGTCCACCTAAAAATTGATCTTTAAATTCAGGTTGTCCACCAATTGCAATATACATTCCCAGTCTAAATTTATCTCTATCTATAGATGGTTTTTTTAATATATATTTACTAGCGAAAAATGCTTGTGTTCTATCTACTACTGTCTTTACTTTTGTAGATACACTTGAAAAATACATAGGACTTACTGTTATTGTCCCTGTACTTTTATTAAATTCTTCATATATAGGTGTCATATCGTCTTTTATTCTACAGTAGCCTGTCTTTTCACAAGCTCCACATGCAGTACAATACTCGATATTCATTTGATATATGTCTAATACTTTGTAATTAATGTTGTTATCTTCAAATTTTTTTGTTATCTCTTTTATAATAGAGCTACAGTTTTTGTTTTTACGAGGACTTCCATTAATTATTAATACTTTATCATTTTTCCCCATATGAATCCTCCTATTTTAATGTTAAATCTTTTATGTGTTTTCATATTAATTATTATAGCACTTAATATGAATTTCTTTATATTATTTATTGCTCAAGCATACTACTAGTATATCATCATCAAAATTATGTTTAGGTACAAATTCACCTAATTCTTTTTTCAATGCATTTATAAAGTCATCTTTTTCTAACATATAATTCTTAAGTAAAAATGACTCAAACCTCTCTATTCCAAATTCTTCTTTATCTTTATTTTTTATTTCAATTATTCCGTCTGTATACATACAAATCATAGAACTATCTTTTATAGAGATTGTGCTTTGCTCATAATTTATATCTTCTAGGACGCCTAATGGAATATTTTTTTTGCATAGAGTACCATCAGTACATTTGAATTTTCCGGAATTATCTATTATTATTGGACAATAATGACCTGCATTAGAGATATCTAATGTATTACTTTTACTATCTATAATTCCCACTATACATGTTGTAAAAACATCCATTTTATCAAATTCATCATATAATATTTGATTTAATTTATTCATAATTTCTGCTGCAGTTTGATAATTATAACATAATGTCTTGAAGCATCCCTTTATCATTGCAACAATATAGTTTGATACTATACCATGTCCCATAACGTCGGCAATTATATATGCGACTTTATCTTCATTTATAACTTGTGCGTGATAGAAATCCCCACCTATAACTGTTGCTGGTTTATGGTAGAAATATAAATCTTTATCATTAGATAAATTCATTTCACTTTCATTCATTATAAGTTTTTGCTGCTTATTTAATATATTTAGTTCATTTGCAATTAATTTATGTTTTGTTTCAGCTTGATTGTATTTATATAATTGCATACCTAATACGATTTGTTTAGATATTAATTCTAATATATTAAAATCATCTTCAGTATATCCATGTCTATTGTTTGAGCATAATATACAACCTAATAACTTATTTCCATCTTTTAGTTTGTAGTACATGTAATTTTCTACTTCTATCTCATCTATAATTATAGATTTCGCTTGATTTATATAATTTCCATCTTCGTTGTATTCATCTATTTTAAGTAATATCTTTTGGAAATCAATTTTTTTCTTTAGTCTATTTTCCATAGCACTAAAAATTTTATAATCATAATTTAAGTCATCAATTACTATAAATGCCTCATCACTTTTAGTAAGTTTCTTGGCTTGACTGTTTAATGATTCCATAAACTCATTTACATCATTATTTAAGTGTAGTTTTGTCGTTATTTCATTTATATTACTTATTGATTCTCTAAGTTTGTCTATTAGTTCTTTAGTGTGTTCATTATCAAAAGTTATTTCTATTGATAATGATATAAGAGATACTACAGAAGATATAAATGTTATATCTGATTCTTCTAATGAATCTTCTTCAGTTAAAAAGCACGTCATAAATCCTATAACATTGTAATTTAAAATTAAAGGAAATACTATTCTTCCCTTATATCCTTCCATTTTAGCTAGTTCTCTTTCATCAACTGCTTTTGGATTTTCAAATATATCCTCTATATATATAATTTTTTTCTGTTCAACTGCCTCATGTATATATTTAGGATAAGATTTTTTAAAGTTTAACTTTGTTCCTATTTTTTGATTTGGTGGAAATACCTTTGGTATATAATCTAAGGTAGCTGAACAAACTAAATAAGCATGTTCAAAATCATTATCATAAAATAAGTTAATACATGCTTTAGTTGGCTCAACTACCTCTAACATTTTATCTACAATTTGGTCTTTTATTGCAAAAAAATTAGTGGACTGAGTTACCATAGCTGATATATCAACTAAATTTTTCATTAATTTTCTATACTTTTCCATCAAGCATCCTCCTTGATTGTTTCTCTAAAAAATTCCTTTAATTGTAGATAAATTTTATCACAATAATTATCATAATCCAAGTAATGTCATATAATCTTATTAATATTTAAAATTAAATAATCTTTAGTTTTTTCATAATCTTTTAAATATATTTTATATACTATTTTTATAGTTTAAATATATATCTCTGATTGTTACTCCCAATACTATACAAAAACTTAAAATTATAATCCAACTAAAATGTGTAATTACTCCAATTAATAAGATTGATATTAAAAATGAAATATCTTTTTTACCTTTTTGTTTTAAAATTTGTTCTCCATTTGTATTTATATTATTTTTTATATTTTCTATCTCAGATACTACTTTTGGCTTTAAGCTTTTTTTATAAAGTACATATATTATTTCTGTTAAAAATACTCCTATACCAAAATATATATTTATTTTAGAAGCAACAAACAATACAACTAGTGCAATTAAAATTTTAAATACTAAAAAAAGTACTTTATCAATCTTGATAGAAATTCCTTGTACCTTTTTAAATTGATCGTTAACTTCATATTGTCCATTTGGCAACTTGCTCATTTTATTTTTAACTACTTCTGTATAAAATAATTTCATTATTCCATTTATCATAAAAATACCTCCTAATTTATATTAGCTATATTCAAGTTTTTATTACCTTTTATTCATATTTTTGACTAAAAAATGATTTTTATACAAATATAAAAACTACACATAATCTTAAATTTTTATATTTACATATATGTATAGCAATGTCTTTTTTTGTTAAAAATAAAAGTAGCACAATTATTATTCTAAATAAATTTCAAGCCATATTTTGTTTTATAAATATCCAATTAATAAATTCTAAAAAGGAGGTTTTCTCACACATCATGAGAATATAAATATTATGCAAATAGAAGAATTAGACTTAAACACACGAAATCAAATTTACAATACGACCAAAAGAGTAATAAGAAAATATCAAAAAGGCATTAGCTCAGGAAAATTAACTGCTGAAAAATTTGCTGACAATATATTTGCAAACAATATACTTTTAGATATTTTAGATGAATCAGTTATAAACCAAGCTGAATTTCAAAATTCATATATAAACTATATAAACTCCTTAATGCAAAATCAAAACGAAAACTTTAAAAATTATATGGAGTCTAAATACAATAAAAATACGATTAAATCTACCGTTTCTCTACAGATACTTTTGAAAAATATTCTTAAAAATAGTGACTGTTCATTAAATATCCCTATAAAATATTTAAATAAAAAAGACATTGAAGCTATTATAAAATATATTCAAACTGATCAAATAGATATTGGTAATGAAAAAATATACAAATACGTAAGCAAAACTAAAACAAACTAAATTATAAATAAAAGAGCTGTTTTTATATTGCATTTTCTCTATTAGAATTTTAATCTAATTGATGAAATACTATAAAAACAGCTCTTATTTTGTAATATGTTTTTATTACTAGCCCAATGCCTTTTCTAATTTTGATAAGTATTTTATAGGATAATATTTTAATAATTCCCTAAACTGTTCTGTTGTAAGGCCTTCTGTTGTTGTATAAATACGTATTTTTTCATCTAAATCCGCATTTATAAAATCATTTTTTATTTTTTCAAAATCTGCTGCCATAATAATACACTCCTATATCTAAAATTTAAATGATTATAGCTTAATCATATATAAGTAAATTTGATATCTTCATAAAAGATATCTCCTATTTATGTTTACCTACAAGCAGAAAAATATAAGTGTATAATTCAAAAATATAATTTCTTTTTATTAATACTAAAATTAATAAAGTGGTAAACACTTTAAATTATTAAGCGCTTACCACTTCTATTTCACTAAAATCTTATTATTTTAAATTATTTTCTACTATTATTGTTGTTTATACTTGTCCTTTACCTGCCATTTGTTGTTCTGCCATTTCTACTAATTTTTTAGTCATGTATCCACCAACATAACCATTTTGTCGAGCTGTTAAATTTCCTTTGTCAACTTGTTGATAATCAGCCATTCCTAATTCATTAGCTATTTCTAATTTCATTTGATTTAATGCTTGTTTAGCTTGTGGAACTACTGTTTTGTTATTATTATTGTTTGACATATTTAATACCTCTTTTCTAGTGATTTTTGTTTCTTGGTAGTATTATATGAGATATTTGTTTTATAATACATACAATTTGTGACAAAATTCTTAATAGTTGGTACCAAACAAGAATCTCAATTTTTAGACTTTAATTTAAAATATATTTAATTATGTTTAAGCTTTATTTAGCAGTTTATACCTGCTAAATATGCAGTTGAAAATGCTATTTGTAGATTAAATCCACCTGTATATGCATCAATATCTATTACTTCACCTGCAAAGAATAACCCAGATACTAATTTAGATTCCATAGTACTTGAATTTATTTCGCTAGTTTTTATTCCACCTGAAGTTATTATAGCTTCTTCAATAGGTCTATAATTTTTAACTGTAAAACTTATATGTTTTATAAGGTGAACTAAATTTTTTCGTTCTTCTTTAGATATTTGATTTACCTTTATATATGGATCTATCTTGCTTAATTTAACTATTGTAGGTATTAGTTGTTTAGGCAATAAATCATTTAAAGAATTCTCGAAGTTTTTATTTGAGTACTTTTGGAAATCTTTTTGTATTCTTTTATCTAATTTTTCTTCATCTAAAGCAGGTTTTAAATCTAATACTATTTTATAATTATCTTTAGATAAATCTCCCATACGACAACTTGCAGATTTTATGATAGGGCCATCTATGCCGTATTTAGTAAATTCCATCTCGCCAAAATCATCATATATCTTTTTATTTTTACTATTATAAACTTCTATACTAACATTTCTAAGTGATAATTTAGCTAAATCAGCAACATAATCTTCCATAACTTCTAGTCCTATAAGAGATGGCTTTGGAGTTATTATTGTATGTCCTAAATTTTTGGCAAATCTATATCCATCTCCAGTAGAACCTGTTTTTGGATAACTAACTCCTCCTGTTGCAACGATTACACTATCACATTCTATTTCTCTTTTATCAGAAAGAACTACTTTTTTTACAGCTCCATCTTCTGCTATTATTTTATCTACTTTGGAATTTAATAAAACTTCTACATTTTTATTACTATTCATTTGTCTTTCTAATGCTCTTACTACATCTACAGCTTTGTCACTAACTGGAAAGACTCTTTTTCCTCTTTCTGTTTTAGTTTCAACACCCAAATCATTAAACATGTCTATTACTTGGTCATTTGTAAATGTATAAAAAGCACTGTACAAGAATTTTCCGTTTGTCGGAACATTTTCTATTAGTTCCTCTATTTCACAGTTATTAGTTATATTACATCTACCTTTTCCTGTTATCAATAACTTCTGACCACATCTTTTTTGCTTTTCTAATACTGTTACTTTATATCCTCTGTCTCCAGCAACTTTTGCAGCCATCATTCCACTTGCACCAGCGCCTATAATTACTACTCTTTTCAAAAAATCATCCTCTCAATATATTAAATTCCAATTAATTCAAACCAAATCTCTCAAACAGAAATGGTACTCCTGCAATTCCCCAAAATACAACTATAGTATATCTTATATAATCAGCTAGTAGTGATATTCCTTCAATAGTATCTATTTGAAGTAATATTACTAAAGATTTTAATGCAGCATATACAATACCTAGCGTGATTATCCCAACTATAAATCTAAGTATCTTTGTACTTAATTTTGGTTTTGATTTTGCATTTGTAAAAATATTAGCTTTTTTCTTACTTTCTTCCGTGCTAAAATCTATAAATTTATCTTCTACAATATACCCTAATACAAATCCTGTATATAAAGCAAAACTTTTTACTAGCTCTTCTCCCATAAAGAAGTAAACTATTACAGCAAATGCAATTAGAGTTAAAAATAATATGTAATAATTTTTATTTTGATCTACATAATCAAATAGTCTCACAAAAACTATGCTGACTAATATTCCAATAATCCATCCTGCAAGTACATCTTGTGGCCAATGAACACCTAAATAAAGCCTAGAAATCCCTGCACCTAATATCATTATAATTCCAAGTAAAGCTATCCACCATTTTCTAAAGTAGTCTATAATGGCAGTCCAAACAGTAGTAGCAGTTTGAGTATGACCACTTGGGAACGAATATCCTGTCGCAGTTTCAGTTCTTAAAGATTGTAAATTTTCACTATCTATTGGTCTTGGTGATTTAAAAAAGTTTTTTAATGCGGAGTTTATAGTTATACTTCCTGTAACGGCAAACAATAATCTCTGTCCACATTTTTTATCTACACACCAATACATTATCGCCGCAATTAAAACAACTGCTACTTGTTCTGTGCATATTGTAAATCCGGTAAATATAGTAGTTAAAATATCACTTCTTATACTTTGAAAATATAAAAGTATATCCATATTCATCACCTTCCCTTTTTACTATCATCTATTTTACATAAAATTATTACATAAATATATATTTTCACTTTAGATTTATTTAAAAATCTTTTAAATTATTTACAATTTCCTATATATACATACATTTTACAAGAAAATCTTTTTAATCTAAAGGTATTTTAAGTTAATTTTTATTAAATATTAAAATAGACTGTAGAACTAATATTTATTATTTCTACAGTCTATTTTAATACAAATATTGTATAAAATTATAGTTTAATCTTATACATCTTCAACTATACCTATATATGGTAAGTTTCTATATTTTTCAGCATAGTCTATTCCGTATCCAACTATGAATTTATCTTCTATAACAAATCCAACATAGTCAACTGGTATATCAGCTTTTCTTCTTTCTGGTTTGTCTAAAAGTGTACATATTTTTAAAGCTTTTGGTCCTCTAGCTTGTAATTCTCTTGTTAAGTTACTTAAAGTTAATCCTGAATCTATTATATCTTCTACTATTAATACGTTTTTATCTTTTATATCAACATCTAAGTCCTTAAGTATTTTTACTGATCCAGAAGATTCCATTGCATTTCCGTAACTAGAAACACTCATAAAGTCCATATTTACATCTAAGTTTATATTTCTTATTAAATCAGCAACAAATACACTTGCTCCTTTAAGTATACCTACTACTAATAAATCTTGTCCTTCAAAATCTTTTTCTATTTGTTTGCCTAGTTCTGCTACCTTAGCTTTTATTTGTTCTTCAGTTAGCATTGTTTTTGTAATCTTAAACATTTTTATCCTCCTGCATATACATATGTTTCTATTATATATTTTATTTTTAATTGTATCAATACAAATATTTTTTTTAATAACATTAATAAATTTCAGAAATTATTTACTTTTATTGTTTTTATTAGTTAAAAATGATATTTTCATGAAATTTTTTTATTTTTTTAACATATATTTATTTTTATTTAAAAAAGCAAATCCATTCATTTTTTTAGTTGTGCCTTTCAAAAAAATGTGGTTATATATATATTATTGATTATATTTTTATATATATTATACTCTAAATAAGAAAATAAATTTTTTTCAAGATTAAAATGTATTTTCTTTATATTAACGTTTAGGGAGGATTTAAAATGAGTGTAAATCATGGTGCAAATTTATATGATTTATCAAGTAAATATGGATTTTCAAAAGATGAATTTATGGACTTCAGTTCTAATATAAATCCTTTTGGTACTTCAAATAAAGCAAAAGAATATATAATTAACAATATAAATATGGTATCTATGTACCCAGACCCAGAATATGTATCTTTAAAAAAATCTATATCTAAATACTGCAATTGTCTAGATGAAAATATAGTTTTAGGAAGTGGAGCTACAGAATTAATTTCATCATTTATAAAAACTGTAAATCCTAAAAAAACTCTACTTTTATCACCTGCATATTCTGAATATGAACATGAATTAAATAAAATAGGTTCTGATATTATAAAATTTTTCTCTAAAGAAGAAAATAATTTCGCAATAGATATAGAGGAATTAGTAACTGATATAAATAAAGGCAACTATGATTTAACAATTATCTGTAATCCAAATAACCCTACAGGATTTGCCTTTTCTAGAGATGAAATTGAATATATATTAAAAAATACAAATTGTTATATTATGATTGATGAAACTTATATTGAGTTTACTGATACAAATACTTATTCATCTACTAAATTAGTAGATAATTATGATAAGCTTTTTGTAATTAGAGGTACATCAAAATTCTTTTCTACACCGGGAATTAGACTTGGATATGGTCTTATTGGAAATAAAGAAGTAAAAAATAAAATAAATGAAAATTTAGATTTATGGAATATAAATATAATTGCCGCTTCAATGGGAGAAATAATGTTTTTAGATAATATGTTTATTTTTAAAACTATCGATGCAATGCTTAGAGAAAGAGATTACTTAACTAATGAGTTAAGCACTATAAATGACTTAACTGTTTATCCTAGCAAAGGTAATTTTATATTATGCAAAATATCTTCAAAGAAGTTTACTGCTAAAGAACTTCGTGATAAACTCCTTCCAGAAAAAATTATAATTAGAGATTGTAATTCTTTCGAGGGGCTTTCTGAGTACTATTTTAGAGTTTGTATTTTAAAACCAAATGAAAATAAATTACTTGTAAAAACATTAAAAAATATATTTAAATAAATATCTGTACTTATATATTTTCTTTAAATATGCAAGTAAAGTTTAGATTTTAAAAGAATTTCAAATTAAATATATTATAAATATAAAAAAACTGCTTATTTTATAAGCAGTTTTTTTGCGGAATCATATTCATTGGGGATAGAAATACAACTCCATGGCATTTTAAAATTTTTTAAAATTGCCGTTTAAGTGGATATTTTAATTTTAGTTGATTACGTAATTAGTCTTAAGAAATTTTTCTAAGTGATTCAATTTCATAAAGCCACTTTTGAAAAAATTCTGTTTCTTTTCTTTCATTGTAGATTTTTCTTAGAGATTTTAAAGATACATTTCTAACTTCACTATGAGTATCTTTTAAACCTTCTTTTATTTTAGAAAGCACTCCGTCTAAATCTACAAAATTGCCAAGCGCTGTATATGCTGCAGCCCTTATCTTATAATTTTCTGATTTTGTACAAGCTATTAGTTTCTCCATTAAAGCATCTTTTTTTTCAAACTGATTATTCATTATAATCCTCCTTTATTGATTAAAACTTATGCTCCCTAGATTTAAAATTTAATAACCCTTAACAATTTCTTTTATTTTATATCTAAATTATAAATAAGAAATATGAACTTAATATAAATTATATCTTATGTTTTTCTTAATGAATATTAATATTTTCCTATTTTATTCGACCATATATCTTATAATATATATTTTTTTAACTCCTTTAGACAATTTTTGGTATATAATAACTATTATAAGATATAATTTTAATATTTAATTATACAAAGGGGGCACAATAATGGAATATAATTTTTCAAACAGATTTAAAAACTTAAAACCATCTCCAGCAGGAGATATATTAGCGACAATGGGGGATCCTAGTTTAATTAAATTTTCAGGCGGAAATCCTGCCACAGATTCATTCCCAATCGATAAAATAACAGAATTTTCAAATGAAGTTCTTACAAATAAACCATTATCTATACTAGAATATGGATTAACAGAAGGTTATCATCCTTTATTAGATGAAGCAAAAAAATTCTTTAATAGAGATGGAAGTGTTGTAAAAGACGGCGACATGATGATTTGTACTTCTGGTAGTCAACAAATAGCTGACTGTTTAGCAAAAATAATATGTAATGAAGGCGATACCGTTTTAACAGAAGATCCATCATTTCTTGGTGTTCTTGATTCAATAAGAAGCAATGGTGCTAATTTAGTTGGAGTAAAGATGGAGGATGACGGTATAGATTTAGCAGATTTAGAAGAAAAACTTCAAATAAAACCAACACCTAAATTTATATATGTTATACCTAATTTCCAAAATCCAACAGGTATAACAATGTCTCTTGAAAAACGTAAAGCTGTTTATGATCTATGTAAAAAATATAATGTATTAATTCTTGAAGATAATCCTTATGGACAATTGAGATTTAGTGGAGAGCCACTTCCACCTATAAAATCTTTTGATGAAGAAGGAATAGTTATATATGCAGCTAGCTTTTCAAAAATAATTGCACCTGGTATAAGAGTTGCCTGTGCAGTTGGTAAACCAGAAATTATAGGTGCACTAAAAAAAGTTAAATTCTTAAATGATGTACATAGTACTACTTGGAGCCAAGTTATATGCGAAAGAATTTTAGCTACTTGTGATATGGATGCTCAAATAGAAAAATTAAAAGATATCTATGGTGCAAAAAACAAAATAATGCAAGAAGAAATGGCTAAAAACTTCCACCCTAGTGTTAAATATACTAAGCCAGAAGGAGGTATGTTTGTCTGGGTTACATTACCTAATGGCGTTGATATGATGAAGTTTGTAGGTGAAGCATTAGAAAACAAAGTCGCATTAGTACCTGGAACAGCATTTTTAGCTGATACATCAATGCCTTGTCAAAGTTTCAGAATGAACTTCTCTACTCCATCTGTTGAAGATATAATAAAAGGAATAAGAATATTAGGCGAATTAACTTATAAATACTGTAAATAGTTATAATTAAAGCGAAGGAAATAACTAAATTAATTTGTTATACCTTCGCTTTTTATTTTATATGATTGCTTATTATTTTATTTTTTTATACTCTCTTCAATCTCAATTTTCTTCTTTATATTGTTTCAAAAAATCCTTATAGTCTTCTCTTGTAAAATTAAATGTCTTTATATAAGCAATTTTGCTTCCCACAAGTTTCTCTCCCGGCTTTGTATAATTATGATTTCCATAAGGCCATGCAACTCCAACTTCTATGCGGATTTTATCCACATTTTTATTATTATATAATTTTTCTATCTTATCCATAACCTCTTCTGTAGCCTCTTCTTTGACTTGGTTGTATATTTTATCATCAGAAGCTGAGCTTTTTTCTTCATCTGAAAGATTATTCTTTAATGCCTTTTTATAATTTTCTAAAGAAGGCACCTTAACTAGATAAAAAATATATGTCCTATCTCTTTCATTTGATTTTTCATTTATATGAACGATTCCTGTCCCCGTTGTTGAGCTATATTCCCCAAATACGGCATATATCGCATCTTTCTCACTGCTCGTCTGTGAAAATTCTTTAGTTGAATCTTTACTACACCCACACATAAAAATAGCAATTAAGTAAATCATCAAAAATAATTTTATTCTTTTCATAAAATTCCCCCGTTTAACAATCGTCTCGAAAAACCAACGTAAAATTTACCATTCTTAACATATATTATAGCAACAAAATCATCTTTAGTATCTGACTTTTTTGTAAGTTTACTAAATAATTTTAATATTTATTTTTAAATGTGATTATTCATCATCGTGGATTTCCCATTTAACATTTTCTATAATTTTTGACTTTGGACTATTTTCAAATTCAACCTTATATTTATTAAGTTCTTCATTTATTAGACCTATAGACCATACCAATATAAAAACATCATCTATAAATCCTAATCCTCCCAATAGAATTTCTGGTATAAAATCTATACTAGACATAAAATAAAATATAGTCACTAAAAATGTAGACACTATTTTTATTTTAGAAAAAACATTCGCCTCCCTATCCTTAAAAAATTCTGGAAGTATAAATAAATTCTTTATAAAAAATATCCCAAATCCCGCATTTTTAAATCTAACTAAAACAAGTTTAAACCAATCTAACAATCTATTTATTATACTTAATTTATCATTCATAATTTTTCTCCTTATTCTTTATTATATAAAAATAACAAATTTTATATTTTTTTAAAACAACTTTTTAATAAATTTAAAATTTCTTAAGATATTATTATCTAAAGTTTTCTTTTTAAAATAATATATATCTATATTACAAAAATACAACAATAAACACTAAAATTATACATATATAAAGTTACATTTTCTAACTATTTGATATAAAATATAATTATATCTTATTTTTAAGGGGGCAAATTTATGTTGAGTAAAGATTTAGAAAAAGTTATTAATGATCAAGTTACTTTTGAATTTTATTCTTCTTATACTTACTTAGCTATGGCTGCTTATTGTGAATCTATAGATTTAAGTGGTTTTGCTAACTTCTTTAGAGTACAAGCACAAGAAGAAATCGATCATGCAATGAAATTTTATGATTATGTATTCCAAAAAGGTGGCACTGTAGTCCTTGGCCAAATAGACAAACCAAAAGAAACTTATACTGATATTATAGAAGTATTTGAAACTGGTTTAGCTCATGAAGAATTAGTAACAAGAAAAATATATAACATAATGGATATAGCCGTTTCTGAAAAAGAACATGCAACTATTAGTTTTTTAAATTGGTTTGTCGATGAACAAGTTGAAGAAGAAGATAATTTCACAACTTTACTTAAAAAGGTAAAAAGATGTGCTGATAATCCTCATGCATTATACATGCTAGATGATGAGTTATCACAAAGAGTTTATGTAGCTCTTGCAACAAACGAATAATATATAATTTCCTTAGAATTAAAAAAATTCGCTTCGCTCATGGCGCCAACGAATCAAAGATTCCGTTGCTTAAGTTAATAGGTTGGAAATTATAAATTATCCACAGACCAGATAATATCTAATTTCCTTAGAATTAAAAAAGGTGTGAGAAATCAATCTGTCCCACACCTTTTATATTTATATTAAATTTATACCAACCCTTTATTTTCTTCTGTAGGCTTATCTTCTATTAAAAGACCTAATTTTTTAGCAACAAACTTTGTACTTGATCCCTGTATAATCAAAGTTATAAGTATAGTCATAAATACTACTGATGATATAATTTCTTTTCCCGGAATATTCATTGATGTTACTATACCACAAAGAGCTGCCGGTATAACACCTGTCTCTCTTACCCACATCATAAAAAATATCTCATTTTTCTTCCATTTTGCCTGTCTATCAACTAAAGTACATGCTAATACACTTATCGGTCTTACAATAAACATAAAACATGCAACACTTATAACTGATGGTACAAAGTATTTTCCTACTACTTGTAAATCAACTTGACTACCTAAAATTATAAATATACACATTCTACAAATTGTACCTAATGTTTCTGCTACATGACAATCTGCATCGTAGGATTTCTGACTTAGCCATAATTTGAAGTTTTGTTTATTTCCTGTAACTATACCTACTATAAAGCATGACATATATCCACTTCCGCCAAGTGCTGTAGATAATTCATATGCTATTATTACAGATATTATAGATATTATAGGTGTGTAATCTTGGAATATTCCCCTTGGACTGTCATTTACTAATGCTAATAAAATAACTCCTGTAAGCAATCCTACTACTAAACCTATTACTATCATCAATACAAGTTCATATAAGTTCTCTTGTAATGAGAATTTTCCTGATAACATAATAGCTAGTACAGCTGAAGTTAAAATTGCACCTGTGGCATCATTAAAAGCAGACTCACTTATAACTGTCTGTGATACCTTTCTATTTATTTTAATTTGGTTAAAAATAGGTACTAATGTTGCTGGGTCAGTTGAAGCAATTATACTTCCTGCTAAAAGTGCTACCATTGCACTTGTTTTAAATGAAAAACCTATTACTTGTTGCATAAGAAATGCTGATATTAAAACTCCTACAGTTGAAAGTAGTAACACACTTATTTTTACATTTTTTAATACCTTTAAACTTATCTCTTTACCACCCATATATAATATAAAAGCTGATCCAAATGTAAGTATAAGTTGATTTTCGACTTGATATTGGCTAATATCAATAAATTTTAATACTGATGGACCAATAAAAATACCTGCTATTAAAAATAATACAACGTCAGGAATCTTCAAAATATCACTTAATTTACTACATATTATTCCTGTCATTGTAACTACTGCAAAGAGTATCAATAAATGATTACATGCAATTGTGTGTATAGATGACTCCATAATATCCATCCCCTTACATTTATATTCTATATATTTATAGTAAGCTTTTTCCAAGTCAATTGCACTGGTTTTAACACTCTTTTAACATTTTTAACTGTATTTTAAAATTAAATATAAATTTATATTTGATATTTTTTTAACACTCTTTTCAAACACGAAAAATGCTATCGCAATAAAACACGATAGCATTTTTTATATAAATAGGTGTTTTTTTAAATACAATTAAATTTGGCTTAATACAAACTCAACTGCTTTTTTAGGATCTCTAGTTAAATTAATATATTCTACACCTTTTGTAGCAATAAGTTTCACATTAAGACGATCTGCATCTGCTTTTATGTCATCATAATATGAAGCAACTTGAGGTGCTAATATTATCATATCAAAATCCTTCATTATTTCATAATGAGAACCATATGCACCTGCTGTAGCAGATATTGGAAGATTTAATTCCTTAGCTCCTTCTACAAGTGCATTTGCAAGCATAGCACTTGTACCAGCCCCTGCACATAATACTAATACATTTGTTGGTTTAACTTCTTTATTATTATTTTCAGTTGCATCCTCATCAGATACTGTAGCTGCAACTTCTTCTTTTACTTGAGCTTTTTCTTTTGCTTCAATTTTTTCTTCTTCTTTTTCTTCTTCAGCATTATTTCTTTCTTGTTCTAATAGCTCATCATCATAAGCTTTAAAGAATGGGAAATAAATCACAAAATCAACTACTAGTAATACTACTACTAGTACAAATGCCCATATACTAAATCCTGTACCTAATACTAAACCTAGTGGAGCAGGAGTAGCCCATGGTAACACGTACATAAAACTGTTCATTCCTATTACATCTACAAAGAATTTAAATATACATACATTCACAATTGGTGCACATATAAATGGTACAAAGAAGTATGGATTTAAAATTATTGGTGTTGCAAATAATAATGGTTCATTTACTGCAAAACAAACTGGTACAACAGAAGCCTTTCCTACCGCCTTTAATTGTTTTGATTTTGCAAATAGTAAGAATATAAAAGGTAATATTAAAGTTGCACCTGTTCCTCCCATAGTACCTACAAAGTTACCAAGACCAACAGTTAAAACATTTGAAGCGTGTTCTCCAGCTTGATATAAAGCTAAGTTTGCATCTACATTTGCATATATTATCGCTGCTATAGCTGGTTCTACTATTGATGGACCATGCACACCCATAAACCAGAATAGTGCCATAGCTCCCCAGATTATAGATATTCCTACATATCCATCTGCAGCTGTAAATAATGGTTGTAATAAAGTTATAATAAATTCAGCAAATGAAGCTCCTGTTATATTTCTAACTACTAAATCTACAAGTACTATTAGAAATACAGATAAAGCAAAAGGTATTATATCTCTAAAAGTTTGAGATATTGTTCCTGGAACTTCTTTTGGCATTTTTATAGTTATATCTCTAATAACACAGAATTTATAAACATTAACTACTATAAATGCTGAAATAAATGAAGCTAATAAACCTTTAGTTCCCATATAAGTTGTAGAAAATCCTCCATCTATTGGATCTACACTTAATAGTAAAAAGCCTACTATTGAAGCTAACATTGTTGATACAGCATTTATTACTCTATTTTTTGGCATTGATCTATTCATAGATTCACTTAAACATCTAGCTGTTGTAGCTGAAACAAGTAAACCAACAACACCCATAGAATAATTATAAACTTTCCAAAGCCAAGTAGATACATTTTCTGGCCAATAAAAATTAAATACTTCTGGTACAGCTGCTATTAATATAAATATACTAGAAAATAATATTGCAGGCATAGCAGCTAAAAATCCATCTCTTATCGCACCTAAATAAATATTTCTTGAAATCTTTTCAAAAAATGGCTTCCCTTTTTCAATTTGTTTTATTATCGCTCCCATAAAAAAATCTCCCCTTTTTTATTAAAATACTATTTAGTTCTTTTATAAAGTTCTACAAAATCTTGAACAACTTCTTTTAATAATAAAGTTGTCATTAAGTGATCTTGTCCATGTATAAATATGAATCCTATATCTAAATCTTCACCAGCTGCTTCTTGAGATAATATTTTTGTTTGTGAACTATGAGCTAAATTTAAATTTTCTTCTGCTTCTTGTAAATATTTTTCTACATTTTCAAAATTTCCACTTCTAACTTCTTTTAATAATTTCATTAATGCGCTTCTAGCATCGCCTGCATAAGCAACTATTTCAAATCCAAGCATTCCTAATTCTTGTTTATTCATCTTATCTCCTCCTAAATACATATCTCATTATTTTTAATTATTACAAGGGTATATTATTATAATATTCCCTTGTAATATCATATTTTTATTTTAAAAATTTTCTATATTATTACCTTTGTTTCACTTACTGTTTTATACCAATAAGCTGATTCTTTTGGATATCTCTTTTGTGTTTCAAAATCTACATAGAATAGTCCGTATCTTTTATTATATCCATTGCTCCATGAGAATAAATCCATTAATGACCATAAGAAATATCCCTTTACATTTACACCATCTGCTATTGCATCACTTATAGCTTCTAAATAAACTTTTATGTAATCTATACGAGCTTTATCCATTATTATTCCATCTTCAAATTCATCTTTATATCCCATACCATTTTCTGTAATATATATTTTGTTATAATTTGGATAATCTTTCTTTATTCTCATTAATAAATCATATAGACCTTCTGGATATATTAACCAGTCCCAATCAGTTCTTTGTAAACCTTCTTTGTATATTCTTTCTCCTATACCTTTTACTCTATAAACTGAACTACCTTTATCTCCAGTTCCATTATGATGAATCATACTTTCTCCATCATAAGCTTTTATAAAATGACATTGATAGTGATTTATTCCTAAGTAATCATTTCTATTTGCTGCTTTTTTCATTATTTCAAAATCTTCATCTCTAAAATCATAAGTAGCATTATTAACTTTACAAATATGATCTATAGCTTCCATTGTTTCTTTTGAGTAATATCCTAAATATGTAGCATCTAATAAAAATCTTATTGAGAATGCATCTTCTATAAAAGCTGCTCTCTTATCTTCTTCTGAGTCAGTTGCTGGATATTTAGTTTCTAATGAATGAACTACACCTATTTCACCTTCATAGTTGCCATCTTTAAATAGATTTACTGTCATAGCATGAGCTAACATCATATTGTGAAGACATTGTATTATTTTTGTAAAATCAAATTTTATTCCTGGAGGGAATATTCCCAATAAGTATTGATTAGTTGCCACAGGATAAATTTCATTAAATGTAGACCAATAATGAACTTCTTTAAATTCATTAAAACAAAATTCTGCATATTTAAGGAAAGCATCTATTGTATCACGATTTAAAAAATCTCCGTTATCAAATAATGTCTTTGGTGTATCGAAATGATGTAGTGTTACAAATGGAGTTATATTTCTTTTTTTGCATTCTTCAAATACTCTATGATAGTAATCTACACCTTCTTGATTTACTTCCCCTGTTCCAGTTGGAAAAATTCTTGTCCATGCGATAGATATTCTTATAGAATCTATACTAAATTTTTCACATAATTTTATATCTTCTTCATATCTGTGATAAAAATCACTTGCTGGATCTGGACTGAATCTTCCTTGTTTTTCTAAGAATTCATCCCAAGCTACTGCCCCTTTTCCACCTTCTTTAGTAGCTCCTTCTGCTTGATATGCAGCTGTTGCTCCACCAAGCATAAAATCTTTTGGTAAAGTTTTAAACATACGATAGTCCTCCTGTACATTATATTTCATTGATTTATTGTATTTATTTATTTTTAATCTTTTTAAACGTTTTTTAATGTTTGTTATTGTTTTCTTTTGTTTAATTATACATCTATATATCTATTAAGTCAATCGTTTTCCAAATTTTTTTCCAAGAATTTCAACATATTTTATTCAAATATAAAATCGTTTACTTTCAATATATTCCTAGCTCATATGAATATTTTTCTACACACCTATAGCAGTATCATTTCTAACTTTATTTTTTGTTTGTTTTTGTTTGTTTTTATTGACTTAATATTTAATATATGATAAATTATGTTTAAAGCAAGGAGTGATAACTATGTTAAAAAGAGAGAGATTATATAAAATTGTCGAAATGGTAAATTCTAAAGGTATCATAAATGTGAACGATATAATAAATGAACTTAACGTTTCTGATATGACAGTTAGAAGAGATCTAGACGAATTAGATAAAGCAGGAAAACTTGTCAGAATCCATGGAGGAGCTCAAAGTATTTCTTATTCTATAAATCAAGAACTCTCACACACAGATAAAAAGGGGCTCCAAATCGATGAAAAAAGTAAAATTGCACAATTAGCTGCTTCTTATATACAAGACGGAGATACTATATTTCTCGGTCCTGGGACAACTATTGAGTTATTAGCTCAAAATATAATAAATAAGCGCATTCGTGTAATAACAAACAACTATCCAGTTTTTGATATTCTAAAATTATCAGACACTATAGAGTTAATATTAACTGGTGGTAACTTTAGAAAAAATACTAGAGCATTAGTTGGACCTGTAACTAATGCAAATTTAAAAAAATTAAATTTTAATAAATCGTTTATAAGTGCAAATGGTATACATAATGAAGCTATATGTAATTACAATATCGAAGAAGGAAAGGCTCAAGAAATCGCATTAGATAATTCAAGGGAAAAATACCTTCTTGTCGATCATAAAAAGATAAATAAAGATGATTTTTATGTATTTTATAACCTTCACAATATCGACTATCTTATAACTGATTGGGGTATCAATAGCGATGTACAAAAGCACTATGAACAATATGTAAATATAATAATAGCAAAAAAATAATACAAACAAAGGAGTAATTTATGAAAGGAATAATTTTTGATTTTAATGGAACAATGTTTCAAGACTCACACTTACATGAAGCCGCATGGGTTCATATGGTAAAAAAATACTCTAAAGGAGAATTAACTGAGCATGATATCTCTGTAAATCTTCATGGTAGAACAAATAAAGAAATTCTTAATTTCTTTGTTTCTGATTCTTTAACTGATGAGGAAATAGAAAAATTATCTTATGAAAAAGAAGCTTACTACAGAGAGTTATGTCTAGAAAGACCTGAAGAATTAAAACTAACAAATGGATTAACTGATGTTTTAGATACTCTAAAAGAAAATAATATACCTAGAACTATAGCTACTGCTACAGTTAAAGAAAACTTAGATTTTTATTTTGATATATTTAAATTAGGAAATTGGTTTGATATTAATAAAGTCGTTTACGATAATGGAACTTTTCCTGGTAAACCAGCACCAGATATCTTTTTAATAGCATCTAGTAAATTAGGATTAGATCCTAGTGAATGTTTAGTTGTTGAAGATGCATTCTCTGGAATTAAAGCTGCTAGAAAAGCAAATATAGGTAAAATAATGGCTATAGATCCTTTTGGAAAAAATGCTGAATTATTTGCTGAAAATAATATGTGTAAAGATGGTTTAATTAAAGATTTTACTAATTTCTTCGAAGTTTCTAAAGAATTTAAATAAAACTATAAATCATAAGAAAATGAGCTGTTCTATCTCAAGAGGACTATGAACAGCTCATTTTTTTTAAATTTTTTCAAAAAAAAGCCATCGCACTAATATAAAATTACGATAGCTTTGTATAAAATATAAAAATATATGTTATATATGAAAACAATCAAATTTAAATCATTACAAATTCAATTGTTTTGGGAGCTTTAATTAAATATTTATTTAATCAATCCAAAAGAATAAGTTGTGCTTTGAAGATATTGTTCATTTTCTTTTAATATAGATCTATCTATAAAGCACATATCTTTTCCAATTGGAGGTGCTTGTGTTTCAAAACAAATTCCATGGCGTATAGGAGGTAATTTTCCCATATAAGTATTTTTCTTTTGTTGAGAATTCATAGTATAAATAACTACAGCGTCTTGGCTGGTTTGAATAGTCATATTACGTTTACTTTTTGGATCTTCAACGTATATTTTTTTATCGTCTTTTAATAAAAACGCATGATCATACCCCTTGCCAAATTTTATTTGCTGATTATTATCATCGATATCTTTTCCTATAGATTTAAGTTCTGTAAAATCAAACGGTTTATTATCCTTTACTTTTAAAATTTTACCTGTTGGAATAGAAGTCTCATCAAGTTCTAAGAAACTGTCACAATCAAGCTTTAAATTAAAATCTGTTACAGGTCTTTTTATATTACCGCTTAAGTTAAAATAACTGTGATTTGTCATATTAACTAAAGTCGTTTTATCACTATCTGCCTTATAAATAATGTCTAATTTAAAATCCTTATATATTTTATAAACGACTTCAGCATATAATTTTCCAGGGTAATTCTCTTCTTTATCTTGTGAAACTCGACTTAAATTTAATAAAACATACTCTTCAGTTTCTTCAACTGCTACATCCCATATTTTTTTATTGAAACCTTCATCGCCTCCATGACCTTGATGTAAACCGTAGTTTTTATTTAGTTGATATTCTTTACCTTCTATAACTACTTTTCCATTACAGATCCTTCCACCTGTTCTTCCTATAATTGCACCATAATAATGTGGATTTTCTATATAGTCGTCTATATCTTCATACGCAACTACTATATTTTCTAAATTACCATCTTTATCAGGAGTTATTATTTTAGTTATAACACCTCCTAAATTAAGTACTTCTACTTCAAATCCATTTTCAAACTTTACATTATAAGCTACAATATCAGAATTATTCAAATGCCCTACTACTTTTTTTTTACATTTTAAAGTTTTTTTTTCAATACAATTTTTAAGATCTTCTAGATATCTTTTTATACCTTGTTGTCCTTCTTCATCCCATTTGAAAACACCACAATCTTCTAGCACTTTTTCAAATACGAATCCTACTTCATTTTCTATTATTGAATCTACATTTGATTCATTTATATTTACATATTTAGATTTAATTGAATTAAACCAATCTAGATGAGGTACTAAAGCTTCATCTTCATGCATTAAATGTTCTTTTGAACTATCTAATAAACATATTTTTACTTTAGCTAACTCTTCCTTAAGTCTAGCTGGTAATACAGCTAATCCTAGTACTTCTATTAGACCTATATTTTCTTTTTTGATATGATGAAGCTCTTTGTGTGGATGGAATATACCATCTGGATGCTCATCATCACATCTATTATTTCTTAAAACTAAATCTAATTCATAGTTTTCTCCTCTTCTTCTTGATATAGGTGTAATTGTATTATGAGGAGTTTCATCTGTATATGCATATATTCCTACTTTTTCATCACTGTAATTTCTCCAATGATTTAATATTTTATCTCCTAATTCACTTATCTTTTCTCTATCCTTGCCATTTATTCTGATAACTGATAATGGCCATTTTACTACAGATATTTTTAAATCTTCATATCCTTCTATATCTATATCGTAAACGGATTCAGCCTTTGCCATTGCAAATTCATATCTACCACCTTGATAATGATCATGAGTTAGTATTGAACCTCCTACTATAGGTAAATCTGCATTAGACCCTATGAAATAATGTGGAAATTTTTCTACAAATTCTAGATTTCTGTCAAAAGTCTTTTTGCTTATTTTCATAGGAACATGTTCACTAGATAACACTATGCAATGTTCATTATAATAAGAATATGGTGAATATTGTAAATTCCATTTTTCTCCTTGAAGTTCAAAAGGTATTATTCTTATATTTTGTCTAGCTGGATGATTTAATCTACCTGCATATCCAACATTTTCCTTGCATAACAGGCATTTTGGATAAGAAGCACTCTTTATATTTCTAGCTGCTGCAATAGCTTTAGGGTCTTTTTCTGGCTTAGATAAGTTAATTGTTATATCTAATTGACCGTATTTTGTATCTGTTTTCCAAGTCATATTTTGAGCAATTCTAGAAGTTCTAACATAATCACATGCTCTACTTAAGTCGTATAAATAATCTGTCGCTTTTTTTTCATCACATTTATATAATTCATTAAATTTATTGATAACTTGTGATGGTCTAGGCATTAATAATCCCATTATTTTTGTATCTAACAAATCTCTATATACTGGTGAATTAGATTCTAAAATACCTACTTCATATGCATAATCTAATATATTATTCATTATAGGTGTAACATTTTCTAAATCTTCATCTTCTACTTCTTCTACTACATATTCATCTATTTTAAATAATTCTATAAGAGAATTTCTCATAAAAATTACGTCTTCTTTTTCAAATAATTTATTTTTTAATCCAAAATTTATCAATCTTTCAAATTCTACAAATATATCCATAACAAATTCTCCTTATTATTTTTCAAATCCATTTGGATGACCTTGGTGCCATTTCCAAGCTGTTGCAATCATTTCTTTTATATTTTCATGCTTAGGATTCCATCCTAATTCTGTTCTCGCTTTATTTGATGCTGCAACAAGCTTAGCTGGGTCCCCTGCTCTTCTTTCACAAATCTTAGCTGGTATTTCATGTCCTGTAACTTCTCTTGCTGCTTGTACCATTTCTTTTACTGTAAATCCATTTCCACTACCAAGATTGTAAATGTTACTATCAGATCCACTTCTTAATTTTTCAACTGCTAGTATATGTGCATCAGCTAAGTCAATAACATGTATATAATCTCTTATACATGTTCCATCATGTGTGTCGTAGTCATCTCCAAATATTGATATAAATTCTCTTTTTCCTAGAGGAACTTGAAGTATCAATGGTATTAAATGTGTTTCTGGATTATGATCTTCTCCTATTTCTCCACTTTCATGAGCACCTGCAACATTAAAGTATCTAAGTGAGATATATTTTACACCATGTGCACAATCTGCCCATTTCATCATTTTTTCCATACAAAGCTTTGTTTCTCCATAAGCATTTGTTGGACAAGTTTGGTCAGTTTCTAATATTGGTATTTGTTTAGGTTCACCATAAGTTGCTGCTGTAGATGAAAATACTATCTTTTTAACACCATTTTTAATCATAACCTTTAATAACACTTCTGTTCCGTGCACATTATTATTGAAATATTTTAAAGGGTTTGTCATACTTTCGCCTACTAAAGAATTTGCAGCAAAATGTACAACTACATCTATATCATTTTCTTCAAATACTTTATTTAATTCTTGTTCATTTCTTATATCAACTTTGTAAAATTTAGCTTTTGGATGTATTGCATCTTTATGTCCTGTTTCTAAATTATCTACTATTACTACATCTTCACCCTTATCGATAAGTTGTCTAACTGCATGACTTCCTATATATCCTGCTCCACCACATACTAATATCATATTATTCATCTCCCGTATTTATATTTCTCTTGTTCCATCACCTATACTAGCCACATAAAAATCTGCATCGTATCCTATAATTTTTTTGTAATTTTCTCCTACAAACTTTTTGAAATCATCTACTTTAGATCCTTCGACTATAGATACTGTACATCCACCAAATCCTGCGCCTGTCATTCTACTTCCTACAGTAGCTTCGTGTTTTAATGATAAATCAACTAATGTGTCTAATTCTTTTCCTGTAACTTCATAATCATCTTTAAGCGAATTATGTGATTCTATCATTAATTTTCCAAAAGCTTCTATATCATTTTCTTCTAAAGCCTTTACTGCTTTTAAAGTTCTTTGATTTTCATAAACAGCATGTTTAGCTCTTTTTATCCTAACTTCATCTTTTATTAAGTATTTATTATTTTCAAATTCTTCTTCAGTAAGCTCTCCTAAAGATTTTATATTTAATTTAACTTGAAGTTCTTTTAACGCTTGTTCACATTCACTTCTTCTTTCATTGTATTTTGAATCTGCAAGACCTCTTCTTTTATTAGTATTAGCTATAACTACGACCTTATCTTCTAATGCTACTGTACTGTATTTATAAGATAAAGTGTTGCAATCTAATAATATAGCACTATCTTTTTTACCCATTCCTATGGCAAATTGATCCATTATACCGCAGTTAACACCTATGAAGTTATTTTCTGCTTCTTGGCAGTATTTTACTAAATCTACTCTATCTACATTGAATTTAAAAATATCATTTAACATAACAGCCATTAACAGCTCAAGTGATGCTGATGATGATAAACCTGCGCCATTTGGAATATTTCCATATACCACCATATCAAATCCTTGTTCTATATCATATCCATGATTTCTAAGAGCTTCTATAACTCCTTTTGGATAATTTGCCCAATCATGTTCTTTTTCATTTTTTAAATCATCTATATTAAAAGTAATAATTCCTTTATCTACAAAGTTTTCTGAATACATTCTAACAATTTTATCACCTCTTAGAGAAATAGCACCATAAGTACCAAAGCTCAAAGCACAAGGAAATACATGACCCCCATTGTAATCAGTATGTTCACCTATTAAATTAACTCTCCCTGGAGAAAAAAATATTCTTAAATTTTCATCGTAATTAAAAATATCCTTAAATTTTTCTAAAATAAATTTTTTCACTATATTGCCCCCTATATAAAATTTTTCGATTTCTATATTTTCATATTATCATAAACAAATAATAATAACAATATTTTTACTAAAATTTTACTAAAATTTTAGTAAATTATTATAAAAAAATTCTACATCTATAATTTAAAAAGATGTAGAATTTTTTACTTATTATTTAACAGCTCCTGTACTTTGTCTTATAATCAATTGACTCGGTATTATAACTTTTTTACTGTATTTTCTATTTTTCGAAACCTTTTCTAAAATTAAATCTACAGCCGCATTGGCTAAATTCTCTATATGGACCCTAACTGTAGTAAGCGGTGGAATTGTGTGTTGTGATGCTATTAAATCATTAAATCCAATAATGCTTATATCCTCTGGTACTTTTATATTACATTCATATAAAGCCCTTAAAGCTCCCGTTGCTATAGTATCTGTTTCAACAAAAAAAGCAGTTGGAAGTTTATCATTATTTAATATAAATTCTTTTGTCTTATTGTATCCATCTATAGAGGTAACATCCATAGTATCAATAATATAATCTTCATTATATAGATTTTTAGATTTCATATAGGACTTATAAAATTCTACTCGTTTATCTAAACTCTTGTTTTTATAATCATCTAAAGTTTTAAAACTTCCTATAAAGCCAATTTTCTTATGACCTAATTCAATTAGGTGATTAAGTGCCATTATTGTACCTAATTTAAAATTTATTTTTACCGAATCATAGTTGATTTCATCTGGTGAAGAATCTAAAAACACAATGTTTTTATTTATCTCGCTTATTTTTTTTACTTCTTTTTTACTAAATTTACCTATAGCGATAATACCGTCTATTGGCTCTTCTCCTATATACTTATATTCCTCATTGTTTTTATATAAATTCACAACTTGTATTTCATTTTCAAAACATTCTCTATCTACTACACTTCTAAGTAATAAATAATATGGATCCTCTAGTTGTTCACTAGGATTGTACATTTCAACTATTCCCACTCTAATTTTGTTATTTTCAATCTTATTATTTATTTTCCTTTGCTTCAAAGTTTTATATTGCATTTCTTCTGCCATATTAAATATTTTTATTTTTGTTTCATCACTTACACTTATACTAATATCATGATTTAATACTCGTGATACTGTACCAACTGAAACCCCAACTGCATTAGCTATCTCTTTTAATGTCGCCAATATAAATACCTCCTTATTTGTATTTTTACAAAATAAAAATAACTGCGCATTTACTTTATTATAAAACATATATAATAAAATAATAAACCCAGTTATTATAAATATATACCCTTATCTATAAATTACTTTTATGATAAACGAATTAAAAATGCAATCGATAAAATAAATATAATAAAATTTATTAAAAAACTAACTTATCATTTCATCATTTAAATTATTATCATTAAATGCTATTTTTAAAAGAATCGGTGCAATAATAGTTGTTATTATTACTACTATTAATATAGGTGCAAAAATTACATTTGATATAATTCCTAATTTTACGCCTTTATTTGCTACTATAAGGGCGACTTCTCCTCTTGAAACCATACCTGCTCCAATTTGAAGAGATTCTTTATTTGAAAACTTAAATATTTTAGCACCTAATGCACATCCCCATAACTTTGATATAACTGCTACTATAGATAATACTATTGCAAATGCTACTATTATTATACTCATTTTTGGTAAAACTAATTTAAGACCTATACTCACAAAGAATATTGGTGATAAAAATGCATATGATAAATCATCTACTGCAAACATAATTTTTTCTTTTTTAAGACCAACTGCTGATATAATAAGACCTGTTACAAACGCACCTGTTATGTCTGCAACACCAAAGTACTCTTCAGATATATAAGCTAGTAATAAACATAAACCAATTACTGCTATTACTTGTCTTTTAAAGTTTTCTTTATCCATAAACCAATTTTTTAATATTTTATAAAGTACAAATGATACTATTGCCATAAATACAAAGTATAATAATATTTTTAACAATATAATATTTACTTTTACAGAAGTATCAGCAAAGCTTGAAACTAAAGACAGTGCTATTATACCTAATATATCATCAATTATAGCTGCACCTAATAATGTATTTCCTACATTTGAATTTAATTTGCCCATTTCTCTAAGTGTTTCTACAGTTATACTAACTGATGTTGCAGTTAAGATCACACCTACAAATACACTTTCTAAAAATAAACTACTATGTCCCATAATATCCTGCATTCCAAACTTACCAAATAAATAAGTTGTTACCAGTCCTAATATAAAAGGAATTAATACACCTAAAACTGCTATTACAAAACATGCTTTCCCTTGTTTTTTTAATTCGTATATATCAGTTTCTAAACCAGCAATAAACATCAAGAATATTACCCCTATTTCTGATAATTGCATTATAAATTCACTTTCCACAACTAAATTTAATACACATGGGCCAATTATAATCCCAGCCAATAATGCCCCAACTACTTGTGGTAGTTTAATTTTTCTAGATATCAATCCTAATAATTTAGTCGAAAATAAGATTAATGATATCTCAAATAAAAAATAATAAGAATTCATATTAATATGTCCTCTACTTTCATAATATTTAATTTATAAAATTTTCCTTCCCTAACGCAACTGATATTATACACCCATTGAAATAATATATCAAAAGAAAATTTCAATCTTTTTCCAACATTTCAAAAGAAAACATTTATTCCAAAGGTTTTAGTTATGTAATTTTTTCCACTTCTTATTATGTAATAAATCTATTTCCATAGAAAGTTTATAAGAAATATAATAACGAGTAAATTTATTTTCTAATGTAAAATAAAAAGACGTTTTTAAAAAACGTCTTTTTATATAAACCAATTATAAATATTTATCATTTTTTATGAGATGCTACTATAGCTCCATATGCTATAGAATATAATTTTGATTCATGAGTATCTGCTCTTGATACTAAAACTATTGGAGATTTTGCACCCATTATTATACCTGCTGATTTTGCACCTGCAGCATATGTAAATGCCTTGCCTATTCCGTTTCCAACCTCAATTGTCGGCATCAATATTATATCTACATCTCCACCAACTTGTGTTTTAAACTTCTTAACTTCACATGCTTCTTTTGATACTGCCAAATCAAACGCAAGAGGACCTTCAACAATTACATTGTCTCCAAATTCGCCATTTTTACCTGCTTCTTCTAATTGTTTTGCATCGATAGTTGCTTGCATCTTAGGATTTACCTTTTCTTTTGCTGCTAAAGCTGCCACTTTTATAGTTTTTAGTCCCAATGGCTCTGTAGCTTCTATCGCATTTTTTAATATTTTTACTTTTTGTTCATAATCAGGGGCAATATTCATACCTCCATCAGTTGTTACTAATAATTTATGATAAAAATCTACTTCATAAATCATAACATGACTAAGCAAACTGTCTGTTCTAAGTCCCCATTCTTTATTTAAAACTGCTTTTAAAATTACAGATGTATCTAAAAGTCCTTTCATAACAAAGTCTGCTTCTTTGGAAGAAACCAATTTTACAGCTACCTCTGCGCATTCTTCTATAGTTTCTTTATTTATTATTTTTATTCCATTTAAATCAAAGTTTATTTCTTTTGATATATTTCTTATTTCATCTTCATGCCCCACTAATATCGGTGTTATTATTTCCATCTCAGTAGCACTTTTTATTGCAAGTAATACTTCCTCATCATGCGCAGCTGCAACTGATAAGATTGCTTTTTCACTACCTTTTAAAACATCTAACATTTCATCTAGTTTTTTAATCATACAATCTACTCCTTACTGGTATTTGAATTTCTGAAACCATTTCACTCTCACAAGTTATTAAACTAGGGTCTACTAATTGTATCTCTATTGAATCATCGATTATTTCATAATTATTTTTTATGATATATTCATCCAACTTTTTATAATATTTTGGGGCATCTTTGTGGTATCCATTATATCTAATAGATAAATATTTCGATTTTGGAAATACTTTTACTATATTTTTTTCATACTGTCCTTCTTCAACTATAACAAATGCACGATTATATTCGGTATATATCTTATTTTTTAAGTTATCCTTTGAAATCGATATCCCTACATCTCCGTAAGTTAAGCTTACCTTATATTCAGATACCTTTGCTAATTTTCTAACTAATAATTCAACACCTTTATAGGATATGTTTTCTTTGTATTCAATTACACACCTTTGTTCAAAGTCAATTTCTCTTATCTGATCTAAAAAATCTAATTGTACCGCATCTTGTATCTGAAATATCTTTTTATTTATTTTTTGTTGAATTAGTTTTAATTCATTTATTTTTTCTTCTATAATCTTATTTTGATATTCTAAAGAATCTACTATACTACTCAAATTCAATGTATTTAAATGATATTTTATTTTGCTTAAACTAAGCCCTAATTCCTTTAAGTACTGTATTGTCTCTAGACATTCAAATTGATCTATTGAATAATATCTATATTTATTATGTTCATCTACATAACTCGGCTTAAATAAGTCAATCTCATCGTAATATCGAAGTGTCTTACTATTTATATTAAATAATTTTGAAATTTCTCCAATAGTAAAAAATTCTTTCATATATCACACGCCCCTAAAATTATACATTACTCTTCTTTATAAATTCTAGCTTCTTCTTCTCCCCTTAAAACTCTAAGTCCTCCAAATGCAAGGGCTTCTAATTCATTTTCTCCAGGTAGTATTTCAACAGGAGCAATAAATTGAACTCTTTTTTTAATACTCTCTGTCATATATTTAGAATAAGCTATTCCCCCTGTTATAATTATAGCATCAACAACTCCATTTACAACAGTTGCTAATTCTCCTATTGACTTAGCTATTTGTAGCGCCATTGCATCGTATATTAATTTTGCATCTTCATCTCCATCGCTTATTTTGGATTCCACTTCTCTAGCATCAAAAGTGTGCATATATGAATATATTCCACCTTCTCCTCTAACTCTTTTTTTCATCTCTTTATGAGAGTATTTCCCGCTATAACATAAGTCTATCAAACTAGTTACAGGTAATCTTCCTGCACGACTAGGTGAAAAAGGTCCCTCTTCATCAGATACAAAATCTATCATATGTCCCTTTTCATGTACATTTAAACTAATTCCACCACCTAAATGTGCAACTATAAGGTTTAAATCTTTATATTCTTTATTATGCATTTTTGCATATTTAATAGCCATAGCTCTTGTATTTAAGGCATGAGTTAAACAGTGTCTATCCATTCCATTTAGCCCTGAAGGTCGTGCTATATCAATACATTCGTCTACACAAACTGGGTCATATATATATGAATCTACTCCAATTTCATTTGCAAGCGAATAAGATATAACAGCTCCTAAATTTGATGCATGTTCTAAAGTTGGATTATTTCTAAGTCTATCTATCATTTCATCATTTATCTTATATGCTCCACTTTTTACAGGTGGAAGACCTCCACATCTTCCTACTATCGTATTTATACTTTTTAAGTCTATATTATTTTCATCTAATACATTGTGTATCTGTTCTTTTCTCATTTTATATTGATCTAATATATTATCAAACTTAGATATTTCAGCTGCATCATGCTCTATTGACTTTGTTAGTATTGGCTTTTCATCTTCATATACAGCAAACTTTGTAGATGTTGATCCTGGATTTATAACTAAAACTCTATAAGACATACCTCTTCCTCCCATTTTATATAGATAAAATTATATAGATAAAAAGCTATTATAAGTCTTTTCTCATAACAGCTCTTTACCTTAAATAAATTTTTATTTAAATATAACTATTTAACTTTTATTATCTATTTAAATTAGATAAATTAACTTACTAATTCCATTCCTTCATGTAAAGCTCTTATATTTATATCAATAAACTTCTCTTTTACATTGTCTTTTATAATTTGTTCCCAATCTATCTCTTCCAAATGCATTCCTTTTATAACTGTACCTAGTAAAATTATATTCATAACTTTTTCATTTCCAAGTTCAACTGCTTTATCAGCTGCATTTATAACTTTTGCATGTAATTCTTTTAATTTTTCGTCCACTTCTTCTACCTTATATTCAGCGCTACCTGTTATAGTTGCTACTGATTCCATCTTATAGTTATTAGCTACTATTGTTCCACCTTCTTTAAGATATTTTAAATATCTTAGTGCTTCTACTTTTTCAAATGAAACTATCATATCTGCTCCACCAATTTCAATAACTGGAGAATAAACTTTATCTTTTGAATATCTAATTTGAGATGAAACTGAACCTCCTCTTTGGCTCATACCGTGTATTTCACTCATTTTCACATCGTATCCTTCTTGCATTAGACCTATTGTCAACAATTTACTAGCTAAAATAGTTCCTTGACCACCTACACCAACTAACATTATGCTTTTAGTCATTTTATTTTTCCTCCTTTACTATGGCGTCTTTTGGACAAACTTGTAAACAAACTTCACAACCTAAGCATTGGTTTTTATCTATTAAAGCTTTTTTCGTTTCTTTATTAACTGATATTGCTGGACATCCAGTTTTTGTGCATTTTTTACATCCTACACATTTTTCTTCATCTACAACACATTTATCTGTAAATACTTTTCCGAATTCGTCTATATCTGCTTGTGAAAATCTCTTAAGAGCACATGGCCATCTAGTTATAATAACTGACGCTTCGTCTAAACTAATTGCCCAATCTAGTGCATCTCTTACTTCATCTAATTTATTTGGATTTATGACTCTTATATTTTTCATTCCTAAAGCTCTTACTACTTGTTCAATATTTATTGCTGTTGTATCATCACCTTGTAGTGTAAAACCTGAGCCTGGATTTTCTTGATGTCCTGTCATTCCTGTTATTCTATTGTCTAATATTATTGAAATTGAATTTCCCTTATTGTATATAACATCGATTAAGCTGTTTATTCCTGTGTGGAAGAAAGTTGAATCTCCAAGTACACCTATTACTCTTTTTTCATTTCCATCAACCATATTAAGTACCTTTTGACATCCATGAGCTGAACTTAAACTAGCCCCCATACATACAACAAAGTCCATCGCATTATATGGTGAAGCAAATCCTAAAGTATAACATCCAATATCTCCAGCAACTACAACGTCTTTTCTCTTTCCTAATTCATAAAATAGACCTCTATGTGGACATCCTGCACAAAATGTAGGAGGTCTTGGTATAACTAAGTCTGGATCTATATCTTCATGTTTAAAGTTTTCTTTAAATATGCTCTTTCTAATTACATCAGGAGTCATTTCACCATATGCAGGTAGTATATCTTTTCCTATACAATCTACACCTAATGATTTTACATGTTCTTCTATAAATTTATCATTTTCTTCTACTATGTAGATTTTTTCTACTTTAGAAGCAAATTCTTTAATTTTTTCATCTGGCATTGGATTTGTAAATCCTAATTTTAGATAAGATGCATTATTATTAAAGACTTCTTTTGCAAAATTGAAACACATTCCTGAAGATATAACGCCGACTTTAGCTCCTTCATTTATTTCCATATAATTTACTTCTGTTTCATTTGAGAATTTATATAATTTCTTTTCTCTTTCTTCTACATCTACTCTTAATAATCTAGCATTAGCAGGTACTGTTACTCTTTTTACTACTTTTTCATAAGGTTTTATACCAACTTCATTTCTATCTTCACATTCAACTAAGCCCTTTGAATGGCAAAGTCTTGTAGTAAGTCTCATTATTACTAAAGTATTGAAATTTTCACTTATTTCATAAGCCATTTTCATCATATCTTTTGCCTCTTGGCTTGTGGATGGTTCTAATAGTGGTACTTTTGCTGATTTTGCATAATTTCTATTATCTTGCTCGTTTTGAGATGAATGCATACCTGGTTCGTCCGCAGTTATTACTACAAATCCTCCATTTATACCAGTATATGCAACTGTGAATAATGGGTCTGCTGCCACATTAAGTCCAACATGTTTCATAGATGCTAAAGTTCTTGCCCCTGCAAATGCTCCACCTGCAGCTGATTCTAATGCTACCTTTTCATTTGGAGCCCATTCAGCTACTATATCATCTTTATATAAAGCTATATTTTCTAATATTTCTGTACTAGGAGTTCCTGGATATGCAGACGCATATTTAACACCAGCTTCATAAGCTCCACGTGC
>NZ_JBCLNH010000011.1:0-98589 GCF_039062665.1 Clostridium sp. 2218st1_F5_2218SCRN_220325
CCTGCTCAGACTAATCATTATCTGAAATATCTGGCTTGGTTTGTTGTTGGTTTTAATTCGTGTGAATTAAAGTTTATTAATTAACCTACTGTTTAATTTTCAAAGTTCATTTACTTAACTCGCTCAACTTATTTCATTTCGCTCGTTTCAACTTCTTTAGTTTAACAAACTTAGTTTTGTTTGTCAACTCTTTTTTTAAAAACTTTTTTAGCTTTCGTCGCTCTTTCAGACTTACTCGCTTTCTAAGTTCTTGCCCTCTCTCAAGGACAAGTAATACTATACCACCATAAAATATATACGTCAACACTTTTTTTGATATTTTTTTCATTTTTTTTAATTCTAATGAAATTATGTATTATCTAGTCTATTGATAATACATAATTTCCAACTTATCATCAATACATATTCTTTTATAAAAAACCATATAATAAAAATAACCTTAAGATAAGGAAAGGTGATTTTTTATGTATGATTTTGAAAGTGTTAAAAACTTATATGAAGACGGATATAGATGTATCTACTATGACAATAACCAAAGTAATCCTGCTGTTTACTTAAAAAATTTTGAAAGCGAAGATTCTAAAGAAATCCAATTTGAAGATGAAGACCAATTCACACAATTTAAAGATTATCTAGATTCTTTAAATTCTCTTAGAGGATAATAAATCTTTGCATAAAAAAACTATACATATTTTTAAAAAAATATGTATAGTTTTTTATTTTTTAAATTTTAATAAAAGCGCTAAATTTCCTATTTTAATGTTGCTATCTGTTTAATAAGAGCTATTAGTTCATTTCGATCTATTTCTGTTTGTTTTCTTTTTTCTTTATATTCCTGGATGTTAACAACTTTTTTCTTAGTTTCTTTCATAAATTTCACTTCCTAATACAAATTATTAACTTATTTATAGATATTCTATACTAGATTATAATCTCCTTTATTTTTAAAAACAAATTTCCAATATTTTATCTAAAAAAGGATATATTTTTCAGAGATATGGTGTCATAAATCGAAAAATACAAAAAAATAGTATAAAATATCAATTTTTTAATATATTCTTAACTTATATTGTACTTAAAATATAAATTTAAAAGCTAGATAGAAATGTAATAAATTTATTTATTAGTTTTTATATATTCAATTGCTCTGTCTAATTGTTTCTCTTTATCCTTTTCTACTATGTTAGGCTTAATTCCTTGTTTGTTTATATAATCTCCATTTGGAGTATAGTATTGTGCTGTTGTTAATTTATATCCTGTTCCATCGTTAAATTCTTTAACGCTTTGAACAAGACCTTTACCATAGCTTGTTGTACCAACTGCTATACCTGCTTTATTATCAACAATTGCTGCAGTTAATATTTCTGATGCTGATGCACTATTTTCATTTATTAAGACAACTATAGGTAAATCAACTTTATTTTTATCAGATTTATAGTATTGAGTTTCTCCCTTATTATCTTTTGTATATACTATTGTTCCTTCTCCTAATAGATAATCAGCTATATCTACACATATATCTAATAATCCACCTGGATTATCCCTAAGGTCTATAATTAATGATTTTATATTTTTCTTTTGTAAAGAAGTTACAGCTTCTTTAAATTCTTTATATGTATTTTTATCAAATGATGTTATTTGTATGTATCCAATATTGTCGTCTTTTACTTCACTATGTACGCTATCGACGATTATTTCTTCTCTTTTAACTGTTACATCAAATTGTTTATTGTCTCTTTTTATAGTTAATACAACTGAAGTTCCAGCTTTGCCTTTTATTTTACTCGCTGCTAATGTAGATTCTGAGTATTTTACTTTATCTCCATCTACTTTTAAGATAATATCTCCTGCTTTAAGTCCGCTTTTTTCCGCAGGATAGTTTTTTATTACTGATTGAACAACAATGTTATCATTATCATTGCCACTCATATAAATTCCTATACCTACAAAAGAGCCTTGAGTTTGTTCTTTTAATAAATTAAATTCTTCTTTTGTATAATATTCAGAATAAGGGTCTTCTAAAGATTGTACTAACCCCTTTTCTGCACCAAGTATTAATTTATCTTCATCTACATCTTGATAGTAATCTTCTTCAACAATATTTTCTAAAGCTATCAACTTATCATATTTTTTATATTTTTCGTATAAACTTCTAGACATAAATACCCCTTTAAATAAGAAAACTTGGACTAAAATCGTACATATTACAGTTGCTACAACTAAGCTTACAGACCCTATAATGAGCTTCTTCTTTGACATATTTCCTACATCTCCTTTTAAATAAACTATTACTATTATATGATAATCTATCCTTTTTATTACTATTTGCCAAATTTGTTGATTTAAAGCAATCAACTATACTAGAATTTATAGTAAAGGATATTAATTATATCTTCAATATTATACCATATATATACAAAGGGGTAGATTTTATGAAAAAAGAATTTAGAAAAAAAGTAATCGCAGCAAGACAAGCTAAAGACAAAGACTTTATTGAAAAAAATTCAGACATAATAACAAAAAAATTACTTCAAATGGATTGTATAAAAAACGCTCAAAATATAATGCTCTATTTAGACTTTAATAATGAGGTTCAAACTGATCATCTAATTAACAAGCTTATCTCTCTTAGAAAAACTGTAACATCTCCTATAACTATTGTAAAAGATAGAGTATTAATTCCTGCACAAATTACAGATTTAGAAAATGGAATCAAGGTTGGAGCTTATAATATTAGAGAGCCAAAACCTGATGCTCCAACATTAGATGTTAAAGATTTAGACTTAGTTATTGTGCCTGCAGTTGCTTATAGCGAAGATTGTTATAGACTTGGCTATGGAGGTGGGTATTATGATAGATTTATTGAAAGATTGAGAGATGATGCAGTCACTATAGGTATTGCTTTTGAACTTCAGATTTTCCCAGAGGTACCAAAAGAACCTCATGATGCTCAACTCGACTACATAGTAACAGAAAGTAGAATATTAACTCCAAATAAGTAATCATTTATTTTTAAATTTATATAAATATTGATATATAAAAAGCACATGGGCATTATACTCATGTGCTTTATATTTTAAGTATATTATTTGCTATTATTTTGTCCTTGGAATTTCTGATTTAACTCAATCTTATCAGGTAATGATTCCATGTTTGTCTCTAAAACAACAAAAGGATATGCATCCTCTTTTTCTTTATATACAGCTTCAACTATCATAACCTGTTTTCCATCTTTATCTTGAAGATTTATTTTTTCAACATCTATACCATACTCTTCATTTTGACCCCTAGTTACTATAACATATACTTTGCCATCGATTATGGTAGCTAGTGCTCTTTCTTGGTCTATGTAATCATCCATCATATCCAGTATTTTATCTGGAATGGAATCTCTTTGAACTATAACATAGTCTACAGCTTTTATATCCTCACCAAACATTTTTGGAAGTATTATAAATCCTGCCAATATAAATATAATTAAACAAATGCCATAGACCATACCCTTCATATTGAATTTAACATCCAATTATATCACCCCCATATATTTAAAATATATGAGGCTTATATTTTTCCTATTCTAAAATTTTCAAATTAAAAAAACTGATTAATTCAAGACTTTTAATGTATCTTGCATAATCAGTTTATATTTATATTCAAAACTATGATTTATATTCTATAGCTTCTTTTACTTTTTTAATAATATTATCAGATGTTAATCCATATGCTGATATTAATTCTGATGGTGTTCCAGATTGTCCAAAAACATCAGTAACGCCTATTTTCTTTACTATAACAGGATATTCTTCCGTTACTACCTCACTTACTGCACTACCTAGTCCACCTATTGTACTATGTTCTTCAGCAGTGATAATTGCACCTGTCTTTTTCGCAGAATCAATTATTAATTCTCTATCAATCGGTTTTATTGTAGGCATATTAATTACCCTAACCTCTATACCTTCTTCTTCTAATTGTTCGCTTGCTTTAATAGCTTCATTTACCATTATTCCACAAGCTATTATTGTTGCATCCGTACCATCTTTTAGTATTACACCTTTTCCTATTTTAAAGTCATAATCATTATTAAATATTGTTGGAACTGAACTTCTACCTAATCTTACATATACAGGTCCAGTATAATTTGATATTTCGAAAATCATCTTTCTAGCTTCAACACCATCTGCTGGAACTAAAACAGTCATATTAGGTATTGATCTCATTATCGAAATATCTTCTATACTTTGGTGTGATGCTCCATCTTCACCAACAGTTATCCCTGCATGTGTAGCACATATCTTTACATTTAAATTAGGATAGCAAACCGAGTTTCTTATTATTTCAAAAGCTCTCCCTGTTGCAAATACAGCAAAAGTACTTACAAAAGGTATTTTTCCAGTTGTAGATAAACCACAAGCAGCCCCTATTAAATTTTGTTCGGCTATACCCATATTAAAAAATCTCTTTGGAAACTTTTTAGCAAATTCACACGTTTTTGTCGATTTAGATAAATCTGCATCTAAAACTACTATATCATCTCTTAAATCGCCTAATTCCACTAAAACCTGTCCATAAGCCTCTCTTGTTGCAATATTATTCACGGCAAACACCTCCTAAATCCAATAAAGCTTGTTTTAATTCTGAATGACTTGGCGCATTCCCATGCCAACTAGCTTGATTCTCCATAAAAGAAACACCCTTTCCTTTTACTGTTTTTGCAATTATCATAGTTGGTTTACCTACTGTATCTTTTGCAATATCTAAAGCAGCAAATATTTGGTCATAATCATGTCCATCTATTGTTATTACATTCCATCCAAATGATTTAAATTTACCTTCTATTGGATTTACATTCATAACATCTTCTATGTTGCCGTCTATTTGAAGTCCATTATGGTCTAAAAATACAATTAGGTTGTCTAGTTTATAATGTGATGCACTCATAGCAGCTTCCCACACTATACCTTCTTGTATTTCACCATCTCCTAATAGTGCATATACATTCCATGGCGCATTATCTAGTTTTGACCCCATTGCCATACCACAAGCTACTGAAAATCCCTGACCTAAAGAACCTGTAGACATCTCAACTCCTGGCACCTTATTCATATCAGGATGTCCCTGTAACATTGCCCCAAATTTTCTAAAGCTCAATAATTCATTTTTATCAAAAAATCCTCTTTCCGCCAAAGTAGCATATAACACAGGTGCAGCATGTCCTTTAGACAAAATAAATCTATCTCTATCTTCCATTTTAGGATTTGTTGGATCTATATTCATTTCATCAAAATATAATGCCGTCAAAATTTCAACAGCTGATAAAGATCCTCCTGGATGTCCAGATTTTGCTCCATGTATCATAGTAACGATTTCTTTTCTTATGATACTCGCAATCTCATTTAATCCCTTATGGTCTCTCATGTGATTTACCTCCTAATTTTAAACTGATATCACTATATAGTACTATTATAATACTCATTCTTACTTATTATATCATTATTAAAATTATTTTTTAATCTTTATATTTTTATATATTAAAAAATTCGCTTCGCTCATGGCTCCAACGAATCAAAGATTCCGTTGCTTTAGTTAATAAGTTGGAAATTAAAAAAGACTATTGATTTTCTAATTTCAATAGTCTTTTACATATTAAACAAACCTAAACTTATTTGAAGGCTATTATCTATTTTTAACATCATGTTTTTATCTAGACAACCTATTTTTTCTCTCAGCCTCTTCTTATCTATAGTTCTAATTTGTTCTAAGAGAATAACAGAATCTTTATTTAGTCCATATTCATTGGCACTTATCTCGATATGTGTAGGCAACTTAGCTTTATTAATTTGTGATGTTATCGCCGCTACAATAACTGTAGGACTGTATTTATTTCCGATATTGTTTTGAATTATTAAAACAGGCCTCACACCTCCTTGTTCAGAACCGACAACAGGACTTAAATCTGCATAATATAGATCTCCTCGTCTTATCTCAGAGTTGAGATTACTCAACTTTTGCTATATCTCCTTTAGAGTCATTTTCTAAAGAAATCTCATCTGTCATTCCTAATTCAGCTAATGAAAGATTAATCCTTCCCATTTCTTTATAACCTTTTATCATAGTTTCTTTTAAGTTTAATTTCTTCTTTTGGGTTATATAAAATTGAAATGCAGCCTTTGCAAAATCTTCTCTATTACTATTTTCCATTTGAATAATTTTATCTACCTCTGATAAAATTCCCTCTGGCAAAGTAAATACAATTTTTTCTTTATTTTTATTGTTCACAAAACCGCCTCCTAGGAATACTATCTATTCTAATTTTACCAAATAGATACACGAATGTAAAATTGCATTTCTTACCATCCAATATACGTCTATATCCGATCTAGCTAATAGTATTCTATTCATTTTTTTATTTTTAATGTTACTCCTTAAAGTTATAAAGAAACCTTTATTATAAAACCTTTTAAAGATGTATATTTTTTAAGGCATATTTAATGAAATTATATTTATATGAAGTATATAAATGAATATAATTTTTATATGCTATAAAAAATCTTCAATTTAAATATTTATAATATAGATTTTTAAACACTTTGCAATTTAAGTATTATAATCCTTTAAATTAGATTATTAGCTTAATTATATTAATGAGATTCTTATAAAATTATAGAGACCTTGTTATCTAGACTCAATTTAGAGGTTATTAATTCTTTGGTTGAAAATCGGTATAATTTACAATAAACTTTTTTTCACCTTCACTATTTAGTATTTCCATTTTTACAGGATTTTTAGTCTTTTTATCTATATACAATATTTGCTTGCTTAGACAAGAATTTTCATGTGATAAATCTCTTTCTAAAATTAACTGTTTTTCTGAAACACTCATATTTATAGAATCCTCTTGTAAAAAATCTTGCACAAAGTCACCTATAAATAAATATAGTTTATTATCTCCTACGTTTGGAAGTTCTATTACATCATCTAACTGTTTATTTTTTATAATTATTTTATCTTTATAGTACTCTGTAGTTTTACCATTTAAGTTCTTTGGTTCAATTATTTCTAGTTTATAGTATGACGGCTTTTTATAGGTATGATTCATTATGTATTTACTTTCACTTTTATTATTTATTATTGTTATTTCTGCTTTGCATGTATACGACGTCATCTTTGTTATTTTCTTTTGGAAATCTTCATATATATCTTCTTTTGTTTGTTTGCTTAAGTTTTTACATCCTACTAAGTTTATTACTGTAAATACTAATAGAAAAATTAATACTATCGTTTTTCGTTTTTTCATATAGTTAACTCCCTCCCCTTTTATATTAATATTCATGGAGGAAGTTAATTATTAATATTATTAGGACATTCTGTTAATTTCCACTTATTATTAGTGAATTTGCTACAGCATAATTTTTACTATGGGATATACTTACTTTTATTTCTTTAATGTTATATTTTATGCAAATTTCACTTAAATTATTATAAGTATTAACAATTGGTTTTCCTAATTCATCTCTTAAAATTTCTATATCTTTTAGCTTAAATCCCCTGATTCCTGTTCCGATAGCTTTACTTATTGCTTCTTTTGATGCAAAATTACCGGCAATACTTTCAAATTTAAAATTATTTTCTTTAAAATATAAAACTTCTTTTTCTGTAAAATTTCTCTCTAAAAACCTAGGATTTTTTTTAATAGCATTTTCTATTCTATCTATTTCTATAATATCTATCCCTATTCCAAATATATTCATATTTATTCTCCTTAAAATAAGTATGTTCTTATATATATTTTTTAATACAAATTATTCTATATACTCCAAAAATTTTTTAACAGCTAATGACAAACTTTTTTTATTTCTATATGCCAGCCCTATATTTCTATAAGTAGCTACTTCTAATCCTTTTGCTGTAATTTTATATGGATTTCGTTGCAAAATTAGTCTTGGTAATATACTTATTCCCAAACCATTTTCAACCATAGACATTATCACATAATCATCTAATGTAGTAAAATGTATATCCGGTGTAATATTATACTTTTCAAATATCTCCGTAATTTCCATTTTTACTCCCTTTTCTAATAGCATAAACGGATAATTTAATAATTCTTTTATTGGAAAATATTCTTTATCAGCTAATTTATGATTTTCTGGTAAAACAACCATTAGCTCATCTTCCATTAAAAATATTGTTTCTAACCTTGATTTTGTAGGCAATCTTAAAAATCCAAAGTCTACTCTACCTTTTAAAAGTTAATCCTTCTGATGTTAATTCAACACCTGATTTGCTGCGTTCAAGAAGTGATATATTCCATTCTTTTTCTAAATCACTAATCATTCTACTTATTCCAGATTGTGAATAATTAAGTATTTCTGCTGCTTTTGTAAAACTTCCATATTCAATAGTTTTAACAAAAGCCATATATTTTTGTATATTCGTATCCATACATATTTCCCACCTTTTAAATCTGTTTTTGTAATGTTTAACATGATAAATATTCGTTTTTGTAATTTATAAACCAATGATATACTATAATTAAAGAGTTTTCAACGAAAACAAACTAATTGGTTGCGCAACCTTTTTAAATTTATAATATCTACAATTAAATAAAAAAAGCGGTGAATTCTTATACACTTTAATGATAAGTGTATAACTAAAAATGAAAAAATCATATCTAAAATATATATCAGCATTATTTATTTTTGGTTCAAATGGAATTGTTGCAAGCTATATTCATTTAAATGGCTATGAAATAGTATTTTTAAGAACGCTAATCGCTAGTATATTTCTTTTATGTGTATTCCTGTTATCTAAACATAAATTAGAAGTATTAGAAAATAAAAAGGATTTTTTATATTTAGTAGCTCTAGGAGTAACAACTGGAGTCTCTTGGATATTTTTATACCAAGCATATGCAGAAATTGGTGTTAGCTTAGCGACTTTAATTTATTATTGTGGTCCGATAATTATAATATTATTGTCACCTTTTGTTTTTAAAGAGAGTTTAAATATTTATAAGATATTAGGTTCTGTAGTTATTTTTATAGGAATGATCCTTACAAATGGTAACCAATGCTCAAATGCGGGTCTGTCATTTGGATTAGTCTGTGGTATATTTGCAGCATTAACTTATAGTATATTAATTATATTTGCAAAACAAGTTAAAGTTGTATCTGGAATTGAATATACTTTAATACAACTTATCTCATGTTTAATTACAGTTGGTATATACTTAACAATAAAACAAGGACCTTATATTCCAAATCTTATGCAAAATATATTCCCTGTTTTATTTTTAGGAATTGTAAATACAGGCATTGGATGTTGTCTATATTTCTCAGCTATAAAAGAACTTTCTGCTGGAAGTGTTGCTATTTGTGGTTATTTAGAACCACTATCTGCATTATTATTTTCAGCACTATTATTGAGTGAGAGATTATCATTTATACAAATAATAGGTGCAATTTGTATCATTGGAGGCGCAATATTTGCAGAATCATATAAATATATAAAATTATCTAATTATCAATCAAAAGATTCATACTGTGAAATAGAGGATTCATGTGAATTATCAGCTGATAAATCAGTAAGCAAGTAAATAAAAAGGAGTTATCTTTTTAGTATTAAACTATTCTAGATAACTCCTCTTTTATTTATATTTTACTATATAGTTTCTTTTGCAGCTCCATTATCCCATGATGCTGATTCAGTTAATATAGTAGTTTTTTCTTTAGTAACAGTGATAAATCCTCCAGAAATTCTTCCTTCTTTAAATTTACCATCTTTTTTTATTCTTAATTGTCCTTCAACTAATCCTGCTACAAATGGTATATGGTCTTTTAAAATAGCTCTATCGCCTTTTGTAGTTCTCATTATTACCATTTCAACTTGATCGTTGTAAAAGATATTTTCAGGAGTTACTATTTCTAATGCAAATTGGTTTGCCATAGACTAATTCTCCTTTCCTTTCTCAACTGCTTCATCTATACTTCCTACGAATAAGAAAGCAGACTCTGGTAAATCATCATGTTTACCTTCTAATATTTCTTTGAAACCTCTTATAGTTTCTTTTACTGGAACGTATTTACCAGGTATACCTGTAAATTGTTCACCAACTGTAAATGGTTGAGATAAGAATCTTTGTATTTTTCTAGCACGAGCAACGATTAATTTATCTTCGTCACCAAGTTCATCCATACCAAGTATAGCGATTATATCTTGTAATTCTTTATATCTTTGAAGTATAGATTGTACTCCTCTGGCAACCGCATAATGCTCTTCACCTACTATATTAGGGTCAAGTACTCTTGAAGTTGATTCAAGTGGATCAACTGCTGGGTATATACCTAATGATGCTATAGATCTTGAAAGAACTGTTTTTGCATCTAAGTGAGTGAATGTTGTAGCTGGTGCTGGGTCAGTTAAGTCATCGGCAGGTACATATACTGCTTGAACTGATGTGATTGACCCTTGTTTTGTTGATGTTATTCTTTCTTGTAATGCACCCATTTCAGTAGCAAGTGTTGGTTGGTAACCAACTGCTGATGGCATACGTCCTAGAAGTGCAGAAACTTCTGAACCTGCTTGTGTGAAACGGAATATATTATCTATGAATAATAACACGTCTTGGTTTTCTTTATCTCTGAAGTATTCAGCCATAGTAAGACCACTTAATGCAACTCTCATTCTTGCCCCAGGTGGCTCATTCATTTGTCCGAATACTAGAGCTGTTTTATTTAAAACTCCAGACTCTTTCATTTCGAAGTATAAGTCATTACCTTCTCTTGTTCTTTCTCCAACACCTGAGAATACTGATATACCACCGTGTTGTTTAGCTACGTTGTTTATAAGCTCTTGTATAAGAACTGTTTTACCAACTCCGGCACCACCGAATAGACCGATTTTACCACCTTTTAAGTAAGGAGCTAATAAGTCAACTACTTTTATACCTGTTTCAAGTATTTCAGCACTACCTGCTATTTCATTAAATTCTGGTGCAGCTCTATGTATTGGATCTCTTGGAGCATCTTTTGGTGCTTCAAATCCATCAACTGGTTCACCAAGAACATTGAATATTCTTCCTAAAGTTTTATTTCCAACAGGAACCGCTATTGGTTTACCTGTATCTATAACTTCCATACCTCTAACTAGTCCGTCAGTAGCACTCATCGCTATACATCTAACTGTATCATCACCGATATGTTGTGCAACTTCAGCAACTATTTCTTGATCCCCTAACTTTATAACTAATGCGTTTAATAAGTTAGGTAGGCTTTGTTCATTTTCAAATTTAACATCTAGTACAACCCCTACGATTGATACTATTTTACCTACGTTGGCCATTTCCTAACCTCCTTATTTTAGAGCTTCAACTCCACCTACGATTTCTGTTATTTCTTGAGTAACCGCACTTTGTCTTGCTCTATTGTAACTTAATTCTAGAGTAGAAAGCATTTCATCTGCATTGTCTGAAGCCGACTTCATAGCATTTCTTCTTGCTGATTGTTCTGATGCAAAAGATTCTATTACACCATCATAAACTACACCTGATACATATTTAGGTATTAGGTAGCTTAAAACTGCTTCTGGTGATGGTAAATATTGAACCCTAGCTCTACTTCCTGAATTATCTTTTGATTTTCCTTCTTCTTTATCGAAAGCTAATGGTAAAACCTTCATTAATTTAGGAGTTTGAGTTAGAGGTGATATAAACTCTGTATAACAGATATATAATTCATCTATCTCACCTTTTTTATATAAATCCATTGCTTGATTAGCAAGTGCTAATGTGCTATCATAATCACATTTTTCAACACTTTCTTCAGCGGCTAATATATCATAGCCTCTTTTTTGGAAAAATTCCGTTGCTTTCTTACCTACTGTCATAACTTTTTCTTGTTTTCCATCCATATGAGCAGTTGTAAGTTTGAATATATTTGAGTTATATCCTCCAGCTAGACCTCTATCTCCAGCTATTACGATATAACATTTATTTTTTACTTCTCTTTGTTTTAAGAATGGGTCTCTAACACCTCTTGTGTTAGAAGCTATATCTTTAACCGTTTCATACATTGTATTAAAGTATGGTCTACTAGCTAAAGCTCTATCCTTAGCTTTTCTCATTTTTGATGAAGAAACTAATTCCATAGCTTTTGTAACTTGTTTTGTACTTTGAACACTGCCTATACGGTTTTTAATCTCTTTAATTCCAGCGCCTGCCAATTAGTTTACCTCCTTTTTAAAAAGGATTCTTAAGCTTCAACAACAAATGTCTTTTTGAATTCATTTATTGCTGCAGTTAAATCAGTTGTGAAATCCTTATTTGCTAGTATTTTTTCACTTAATTCAGGATAATTTGCATCTACGAATTTAAATAATTCAGATTCAAATCTAGATAATTCACTAACTGGGATATCATCTACAAATCCATTTGTAACAGCAAATATTATCATAACTTGGTTACTAACATGAAGAGGTGCATTTTCGCCTTGTTTTAATACTTCAACGATTCTTTCACCTTGAGCAAGTCTTCTCTTAGTATCAGCATCTAAGTCAGAACCGAATTGAGAGAATGATGCAAGCTCTCTGTATTGAGAGTAAGCAAGTTTTAATGTACCTGAAACTTTTTTCATTGATTTTATTTGTGCACTACCACCAACTCTTGATACTGATATACCAGGGTCAACTGCTGGTCTTACACCTGAGTAGAATAATTCTGGTTGTAAGTATATTTGTCCGTCAGTGATTGATATAACGTTTGTTGGTATATATGCAGAAACGTCACCTGCTTGAGTTTCTATTATTGGTAAAGCAGTCATTGATCCTCCGCCTAATTCGTCAGATAATTTAGCTGCTCTTTCTAATAATCTTGAATGTAGATAGAAAACATCCCCTGGGTATGCTTCACGGCCTGGTGGTCTTCTAAGTAATAATGACATTTCTCTGTAAGCAACTGCTTGTTTACTTAAATCATCATATATTATTAGAACGTGTTTTCCATTGTACATGAATTCTTCACCCATTGCAGCTCCTGCATATGGTGCTAAGTATTGAAGTGGTGCAGATTCTGAAGCTGTTGCAGAAACAACTATTGTGTAATCCATTGCTCCACCATTTTCTAATCTAGTAACTAATTGTGCTACTGTTGAACGTTTTTGTCCTATTGCAACATATATACATATAACATCTTTACCTTTTTGGTTTAGTATAGTATCTATTGCTATAGAAGTTTTACCAGTTTGTCTATCTCCGATTATAAGCTCCCTTTGACCTCTACCGATTGGTATCATTGAGTCAATTGATTTTATACCTGTTTGTAATGGTTCAAAAACTGATTTTCTTGCCATTATACCAGGTGCTGGAGTTTCAACTGGTCTAGTTTTGTTAGTGTTTATAGGTCCTTTACCATCTATAGGTAAACCAAGTGGACTTACAACTCTACCTATCATAGCTTCACCAACTGGAACTTCTACTATTCTTCCAGTTCTTTTTACTATGTCTCCTTCTTTGATTCCGCTGTCATCACCGAATAAAACGGCCCCAACAACATCTTCTTCTAAGTTAAGTGCCATCCCAAATACTTCACCTGGGAACTCAAGTAATTCACTTGACATAACATTTTCTAATCCATAGACTGTAGCTATACCATCCCCAACTTTTAGGACACTTCCTGTATCTGTTAATTCTATTTTATTATCATAGTTCTTTATTTGTTGTTTAATTATAGAACTGATTTCTTCAGGTCTTAAGTTCATGGGTTCACCGCCCTCCTACTAAATTACTTGTGAAAGTTGATTTTTTAATCCATTTAAACGAGTTCTTATTGTTCCGTCTATTTCCGTATTACCAAGTCTTACTAAAACTCCACCTAATACATTCTTATCAACTTTATTTTCTAAAGTAACATTTTTATTATATTTTTTAGAAAGCTCTGTCTCAAGCTCTTTGATTTTCTCGTTATCCATTTGAACTGCACTGATTACATATCCTTCTAAGATATTGTTCTTTTCATTTAACAGTCCTTTATATGTTGCCTCTATTGCACTTATAGATGTGATTCTACCTTTTTCAATTAATATTTTTAAAAAGTTTTTTAAATCATTGTCTATTTTTCCAGCAAATAAAGTATCAATTAATTGGATTTTTTCCTTTTTTGATACTAATGGAGACTTCATAACATTGTTTAATTCGTTATTTGTAGTTATTAGAGAAGATACTTCTTTTAGTTCATTATATAGGTTATCAGTTTTATTTTCTTCTTCACCTATTTGAAATAGAGCTTCAGCGTATCTGTTAGCTATTACATCTATCATTCAGCTTCCCCTACCTCTTTTATAAATTTTTCGATTAAATCTTCATGTTTAGATTTATCTATATCTTCTTCTAATACTTTTGATGCTGCTAGTATAGCTATATCTGATATATCATTTCTGATTTCAGCAATAGCTTGTTCTTTTTCTTGAGCAATTTCTTTTGTTGCTTTTGATTTTAATGAAGATGCTTCAGCTTGTGCATCTGCGATTATTTGGTTAGATTTTTGTTCAGCTCTAGCAGTAGCTTGTTTTATTATCTCTTTACCTTCTTCTTTCGCTAAGCTAACTTTTTCTTCATATTCTTTTCTTAAAGCTATACCTTCATTCTTAGCTTTTGCTCCAGCAGCTAAATCATCTTGAATCATATTTTCTCTTTGTTCAATTATGTTTAGAACTGGCTTGAATAATACTTTTTTCAATACTAAGAATAGTATAACTGTATTTATAATCTGGAATAATAATTCCCATGATATGGTTACAACCGGTTTAAAATCCATAACTATTCCTCCTCTTGACAAATCCTAAAACTTACATTTAGGAGATGACCAAACACCTCCCAATTGTAAATTTGAAAATATTTTTATTTGATTTTTTATACCCATGGATTTGCGAATAAAAGGATTATAGATATAACTAGACCATATATACCTGTAGATTCTGCAACTGCAGCCCCAAGTAACATTGTAGAGATTATATCTCCTTTAGCTTCTGGTTGGTTCCCAACTGCTTCTGCACCTTTCCCAGCTGCGTATCCTTGTCCTATACCTGAACCTATACCTGAGCAAACCGCTATTCCTGCTCCTATAGCAGATCCTAATACCATTAATGCTTGTTCCATAATAAATTCCTCCTTGAAAGATATAATTTTATTTTCTTTTTGTTTTTATTTTTTGTTTTAAATTTTAAAATTTTAAATTTAGCTTACTACTCTGTTGCATTTGAAATAAATACCATTGTTAACATTACAAATATAAAGGCTTGTAGACAACCTGAGAACAAGTCAAAATATAGATGTAAAGGCACTGGTATTACTAATTGTAAGAATGGAATTGATACACCAGGTATTAGTGTTGATATAAATGCTAATAACTGATAAAGAAGTCCCATAATTACAGTACCACCTAATATATTACCGAATGGACGGAATGTAAGTGATATTGGAGTTGCTATCTCACTGACTATATTTAAAGGTAATAAGAATGGAACTGGTTCTAACAGACCTTTCCAATATGCAAGTCCCTTTGACTTCATACCTTCGAAATAAATTAAAAATACAGTAAGTAATGCCCATCCAAGTGTTGTGTCGACGTCTGTTGTCGGAGATTTAAATCCAACTAGTCCAATTAAGTTCGAGCATACGAAGAATAAAAATAATGATCCTATATAGTAGAACATATTAGGCATTTTCTTAAATATATCTTTACCCATATTGCTCTCAACTAAATTTTTAAGCGTAACAACTGCATATTCCAACATAATTTGTACTTTACTAGTTGGGATTAACTTTAAATTTCTAGTTAGGAAATATGATGCTATTATTAAGAACGCCATGATTATCCAGCTCGTAACTACAGTCTCACTTATACGGAAACCATTTGAAAATGTAATAATCCATTGTGCGTATTTCACAACCTATACCTCCTTTCTCTTAAATTTTGAAACTATAAATGTTTTTATAAATATAACAACTTGAGTACTTATTAATCCTATTGCAGTACCTATTATATGTAAATTAGGATTCTTAATAGATACAATAAGTGCCGCAGCGGTTATTGTAAGCCTTATCATATATCTAACGCCAGTATATGCTTGTGCCTTTCCTGGTGGTAGATTTACTGCTTTTTCTAATGTCAGCGCTAACAGCCTAAAGTTTAAAACAGCTATAATGCTCCCAAATATTATTCCCATAAGCATAGGAATACTAAATTGTGATATTACCATTAATAAGATAACAGCCACAACATCAAATATAGGAACTCCAGCTGTAACAGCTTTGACCTCTTTTGCTACTTTGACATCCATCTAATCACTTCCCTTTTGTGTATTTGCGAAGATATCTATATACAGAGTTAAATCCACTTGCAACTCCCAATACTAAAAATATAATTGTAAATATTGGCTCAGTATTTAGTTTGGAATCTATGAATTTTCCTACAAAGAAACATCCAAATATACAAACTAATACGATTATTCCAAGCTGACTTATCAAAGATAGCATTTCTGCTGCTATGCTAAATACACTTCTGTTTTTCATGATATAAACACACCTTTTTAATTTATTAAAATATAGCTACAATTCACATATTTACTACATAACTATGCTTTTAAATTGATAAATAAATTTAATTAAAATTATTTATTTATTTTATCATACTATTAAAATTTTTCAAATATTTTCTATGAATTTCGCTAATTTTATTCATTATTTTTCCATTTTATAGACACATTTCGCTAATGTGTCTATTTTCTATTGTGCGCAATTATGTATACAAAATATTCAGCCAATTTCCAATTTTGAAGGACCTATATTTCTATAGATCCCCCTTATTATTTTGTTCCGAATATTCTATCTCCTGCGTCACCTAATCCTGGCACTATATATCCATGATCATTTAACTTTTCATCAATTGATGCAACATATATATCTACATCATCATGATATTTTTGTACTTCTGCTATACCTTCTGGAGCTGCAACTAAATTAACTAATTTTATGTTTTTTGCTCCCCTTTCTTTTAATACGTCTATAGCAGCTATAGCAGAACCACCTGTTGCAAGCATTGGGTCTACAACTATCATTTCTCTTTCTTCTATATCTTGTGGTAATTTACAGTAGTATTCAACTGGTTTTAAAGTTTCTGGATCTCTATATAGTCCAACATGACCTACTCTTGCAGATGGAACTAATGTTACGAATCCTTCTACCATTCCTAAACCAGCTCTTAATATAGGTACTATTCCTAATTTTTTACCTGATATAACTTTAGATTTTGTTTTTACGATAGGTGTTTCTATTTCTGTGTCTTCTAACGGTAAATTTCTTGTTACCTCATAACCCATTAACATCGATATCTCTGTTAATAACTGTCTAAAATCTTTTGATCCTGTTGTCGTCTTTCTCATAAGAGTTAACTTATGTTGTATTAATGGATGATCTGTAACTATTACTTTGCTCATCATTTACCTCCTAGATTATTGTATTTTAATTATATTTTTAGCTTGTTCTATTTCTTATAATTCCTATAAGTTTATTATTTATTATATTTCTTTTCTATGTCACCAAGTAAATCTACTCTTCTTTGGTGTCTGTCACCTTCAAATTCTGTATTTATCCATGCCTCAACTATCTCTAAAGCCAAACCTTTGCCTAATACCCTTTCACCTAAAGATAGCATATTAGCATTATTATGAGCTTTTGACATTTTTGCAGAGAATGTATCTGATACTACTGCGCATCTTATTCCTGGAACTTTATTTGCTGCTAGTGATATTCCTATCCCCGTTCCACAACATAATATTCCATAATCAACATCTTTTGCTACAACTGCCTCTGCAACTTTTTGTCCATAGATAGGATAATCTACAGATTCTTCAGCATTATTTGTACCATAATCTACACATTCTACTCCCTTAGATTCTAAATATTGCTTGATTTCTAATTTTAAATTGTAACCGCCATGGTCGCATCCTAAACCTATTTTCATTTTATAATACTCCTATATATATTTTAAAATGATTGATTATTTTTTAACTATTACATTATAATAGTACAATCATTTTTTGTAAACCACCATATATTTTTTTAGATTTCTAATTTATATTATGAATTTTTAACATTTACCTATTATAAAGTATGTATTATTTGCTCTCCCTGTTTGAATTTTTTGCTCTAATTTATTGTATTTTTTTAACCAAATTTATAATTATTGCTTATTAATTCATTTAGGAAAACCATTCCAAGGTAATAATAACTTAAATTTATATATAATTTCAATAAAATTAAATTATTATCAAGCGTTTATAATCTTATATCCGGCAGACTTTAAAAGCCTGTTCATTATTGCACATCCTATACCCTCATTTGTAAACGATTCAGAGTATATTATATCACATTTTTCCTTATCTGCTTGTATTAATGCATCAAATAGATTTGAAGCTACATCATCTAAAGTTTCTCCTAGACATATAGTTTTTCCTATATAGCATTTTTCGTTAGATTTTAGACATATAATACATGTTTTTAAATTTTTAGCATTATTTTCTTCTGTTAATTTATTTATTTTATCAATAACCTTCGATTGTTCACCATCTACTATGTATACATCTGCATTTGGTGAATAGTGTGTATATTTCATTCCAGGTGCCTTAGCTTTGATATTATCTTCTTTTTTCGCTAATGCTGGGTCTAATTGAACGTTTCCTAATTCTTTTTCTAGTTGTTCTTTTGTAATACTTCCTGGTCTTAAAATTGTTGGAATATCACCAGTCAAATCTAAAACTGTTGATTCTAATCCATATACACAGTCATTTCCCATTATTATACCACTCACTCTATGATTCATCTGTTCATAAACATGGACTCCTCTTGTTGGTGATGGTCTACCAGATATATTTGCTGATGGAGCTGCAATTGGAAGATTTGCTTCATTTATAAGCGCACTTGCTATTTTGTTTGAAGGCATTCTAATTGCAACTGTATCTAAACCACCACTTGTTCTTTCAGGAATTATATCCTTTTTCTTTAAGATGATAGTTATAGGTCCTGGCCAAAATTTATCCATTACAATTTCAGCTTGTTCAGGCACATCACAAACTAGATTATATATTTGTTTTTTGTCCCCAATATGTACGATTAATGGATTATCGCTCGGTCTACCTTTAGCTTCATAAATTTTGCTAACTGCATCCTCATCTAAAGCATTGGCTCCTAATCCATAAACTGTTTCTGTTGGAAATATTACCGTTTTACCAGCCTTCAAAATTTCTGCTTGTTTTTTTATTTGTTCCATGTCTATATTGTCTACGTCAATTTTACTAATCAATGTATCCATTTTATTCCACCTCTTTTAATTTAGATGCAATATACAATTATTGTTCCTATTAAAAATCCTATTATGCAAAAAAGATTTGTAGTTCTTGGCAATATTTCTTCAAGAACAACATACAACATAGTTCCTGCTGCAATTGATAAAAATACACCAATTAGGTAATTAAAGTTTCCTGCAAAATATACACCTAGAAAACTTCCAATTCCCATAGGAATTCCTGCTATAACTGTATATAGTATTATCTTACTTGTCTTCATTTTAGTTCCTGCCAGGGTAAGTGCAGTAGCAAGTCCTTCTGGAACGTTATGTATACCTATTACTAAAGCTAGTGTCCATCCTAAAGTTTCTGCTGATACAAAAGATGAACCAATAGCTAACCCTTCTGGCAAATTATGTAGTAAAATACTTATAAATATAAGGTATCCAGCTTGTTTATCTTTAGACATATGTAAATTTTCTTTTATAAGCATTGTTATAATTACACCTAATAAAGTTGCAATTACTGTTATCCAGATACCCTTTTGGTCTATTGCTTCTTTCATTAAGTCAAACACTACAACTGCTAACATTATGCCACCTGATAAACCCATAAAAAAATCTATGTACTTATCTACCTTTTTTTTAAAGATTCCAGATAAAACCCCGCCTAAACCAGTTCCTAATACGCCTGCCATTAAACCAATTAAAGTAATTTTTAAAATCATCTTTGTCCTCTCCTCAAAATTTAATTTATTTAATTATATGAGGCCAAAATATTTAAAATTAATATTTGGGAGAGTTAATATTTAGTATAAGGTTTTAGAAAGTCATTTTATTATAGTTTTTATAAAAAAGCCAAATGATATTCTTAAATCATTTGGCTCATTATACTTATTATATAGCTGACATTTTTTTAGTTTGATCTTCTGTTATAAGTGAATCTATCATTTCATCTAAGTCTCCATCTAAGAAAGAGTCTAATTTATATAATGTTAGATTTATTCTATGGTCACTTACTCTACCTTGTGGGAAGTTGTAAGTTCTTATTCTTTCAGATCTGTCACCAGTACCAACTTGGCTTCGTCTTTCAGCTGCTATATCATCATGTTGTTCAGCCAATGCTTTATCATATAATCTAGCTTTTAATACTTTCATAGCCTTTTCTTTATTTTTTAACTGTGATTTCTCATCTTGGCAAGAAACTACTTCTCCTGTTGGTATATGTGTAATTCTTACTGCTGAGTCAGTTGTATTTACACATTGTCCACCATTACCAGATGCTCTGAACACGTCTATTCTTAAGTCATTTGGATTGATTTCTACTTCTACATCTTCTACCTCTGGTAAAACTGCAACTGTTGCTGTTGAAGTATGGATTCTTCCGCCTGATTCAGTTGATGGTATTCTTTGTACTCTGTGAACTCCTGATTCGTATTTAAGTCTTGAATAAGCACCTTTCCCTTTTATCATGAAAGAAACTTCTTTATATCCACCTACTCCTGTATCACTTGCACTTAGAAGTTCTGTTTTCCATCTTCTTCTTTCTGCATATCTTGAATACATTCTGAATAAGTCTCCAGCGAATAAAGCAGCTTCATCTCCACCTGCTCCACCTCTGATTTCAACTATAACGTTCTTTTCATCATTAGGGTCTTTTGGTAATAATAATATTTTTAGTTCATCTTCTATTGGTTCTACTCTAGATTCTAAATCAGATAATTCCATTTTAGCTAATTCTCTTAATTCTTCATCAGATTCTTCTTCTAGTATTTCTTTTGATTCTTTTATATTGTCTACAACTTCTTTGTATTCTCTATATTTCATTACGATTGGCTCTAAATCAGCATGTTCTTTCATGTATTTTTGCCATGTTTTTTGATCATTGATAACTTCTATATCACTGATTTTTTCTGTAAGTTCTTTGTATTTATCTTCTAATACTTGCAGCTTATTTAACATCTTTTCACCTTCCTAATTATTATAAAATCCTATTACTACTCTTTCGAATCCTTGTAAATCGCATTTAGTATATATACCTTCAAAGCCATTTTCTTGCATAATTTGACTTACGTCTTGTGCTTGGTCATGGCCCACTTCGTATGCTAAAATTCCTTTATTTTTAAGAAAAGCCTTAGATTCCTTTGTAATTTTTCTATAAAAATCAAGTCCATCTTCTCCACCTTCTAGCGCATTATAAGGTTCGAAATCTTTTACTTGTCTATCTAATCCGTCTATATCTGCTTTTCTGATATATGGTGGATTAGATACGATTAAATCAAATTTTTCTTCTTTTGGTACATTTGAAAATACGTCTGATTTAATAAAATCTATTCGTTCATCTACATTATTAGAAATCGCATTTTTTGATGCTATCTCTAAAGCAATATCAGAAATGTCTGCTGATATTACATGTGATTTATCTAAATATTTTGCTAGGCTTATCGTGATTGCTCCTGAACCTGTACCTATATCCAAAATATTCAATCCTGTTCTATTATTGCATATATTTATTATTTCTTCCACTAATGTTTCAGTATCCGGCCTAGGAATTAATACACCTTCTTGTACAAAAAAGTCTAATCCCATAAACTCTCTATTACCTATAATATAAGCAATCGGTCTTTCATTCAATCTTTCTTTTATCATTTCTAGAAAATATTTTTCTTGTTCTTCAGTTAATTGTTTATCTAAGTACATTCTTATATACATAGAATCAACATCTCCTAAAGCCTTTTTTAGAAGCATTTCTACATCTAATCTAGGTGTATCACTTATATTTTCTAGTTCTTTAGAATATTGTATAAGTATTTCTTTAATAGTCATAAACTACCTCTTATTTTTCATTTAATGCTGCTTTAAGCGCTGCTAAAGCAACTTCTAATTGTTCGTCATCTGGTTCTTTCGTTGTTATTTTTTGCATCATCATTCCCGGATATGCAACAATTTTACTCAAAATATTATTATATTTACCAAGAAACTTGATTATTTCATAAGCTATGCCAGCTACTACTGGAATGCATACAATCCTTATTGTTACTCTTAGTAATGGATTTGGCCATCCAAAAAACGAAAACAATATAATTGATGTAAACATAACTATAAATAAAAAGTTAGTTCCACATCTAGGATGTAATCTGCCGAATTTTCGTGCATTCTCTACAGTTAACTCTAAGTCATTTTCATAACAATAAATTGATTTGTGTTCCGCTCCATGATATTGAAATAACCTTTTGATATCGGAATTTAAAGAGACTAACGCCATATATAGTATTAATATTGCAATTCTAATTGCGCCTTCAATTAAATTAAGTACTATATGGTTATTTATTATTCTTGCAAATAATCCCCCTAGAAAAGTAGGTATTAACACAAAAATTCCAATAGAAAGTAATATTGATATTATTAAAGATACTGCAATAATTGCATCATTAGCTTTATCTTTAAATACCTTTTTAAGAAATTTATCTATAGCATCTTCCTCTTCTTCATCATCTAAGAAGAAAGATGATGAGAAGTTTAAACTATTCATTCCGCTGATCATTGTATCTATTAAGATAAAACCTCCTCTTAAGAATGGGATTTTATCTATTTTTTTATCTTTTACCCAGCTTTTGATTCTTTCTTTTTTTACTTCTATTTCCCCATCAGATTTTCTAACTGCAATGGCCCTATAATCTTGTGATTGCATCATCACACCTTCTATTACAGCCTGGCCTCCAACTTTCCCTAATTTGTCTTTATTCATAATTCTCTCCTTAACCTAAGATTAAGTTAACATATTAATTTTACACAACTACTATTATATCAAATTTATAATATTAAAAAAGGGCATGTTAGAAAATAAAAAATCTTTTATTTTGTACATCCCTTGTGCTTATTAGAATTATCTTAAAATAAATTTCCTATGCATAATAAAATAGAGGTTGGAAAAACCAACCCCTGTTTTTTATGAATATTATTCCATGTTGAATCTTTTTTTGAATTTGTCGATTCTTCCACCTTTTTCTATATTCTTTTGTTTTCCAGTATAGAAAGGATGGCATTCAGAACAAATCTCAACTCTTATTTCGTCCTTAGTTGAACCAGCCATGAAAGTATTTCCACAAGCACAACGTACTTCTACTTCATTGTATTTTGGTTGTATATCTTTTTGCATCATTGTCACCTCTTTTTTCTTTTATATTTTAAAATTAATTATACTAATTTTTTTACTTCTTCAATATCAACTATCACATTATATCATATGTTTTTGAAGGGTTCAAGCATTTTTCATACTCTTTACTTTTTATTATTAGTTATTTTACTTTTTATTTCCAATTTTATTTATTACAAAATTTGTTAAATTCCATTTATATTATTTATAAACTCTTCATTAGTTTTTGTTCTTTTTAATGCCTCTAATATATTATCTGTTACTTCTAAGATAGAACTGTTACTCATTTCTTTTCTTAATTTCCATAAAGCAGCCTTTTCTTTGTCTGATAATAATAAATCTTCTCTTCTTGTTCCAGATTTATAAATATCAACTGCAGGGAATATTCTCTTTTCAGCTAATTTTCTGTCTAGATTTAATTCCATATTACCTGTTCCTTTGAATTCCTCAAATATAACATCATCCATTCTTGAACCAGTTTCAACTAGTGCAGTTGCAAGGATTGTAAGTGAGCCACCTTGTCTTATATTTCTAGCTGCACCAAAGAATTTTTTAGGTCCATGTAATGCTCCTGGATCTAAACCTCCAGATAAAGTTCTTCCTGTTGGTGAAATAGTTAAGTTATACGCCCTAGCTAATCTAGTTATACTGTCTAATAAGATAACTACATCTTTTCCATGTTCAACAAGTCTTTGAGCTCTATTTAAAACCATTTCAGCTACCTTTACATGGTGGCTTGATACTTGGTCAAATGTTGAATATATAACATCTGCATTGATAGACTCTTTCATATCTGTAACTTCTTCAGGTCTTTCATCAATTAATAGTACTATTAATTCTACATCTGGATAATTTTTAACTATACTGTTTGCGACACTTTTTAAAAGAATTGTTTTACCTGCTTTTGGGGGTGCAACAATTAATCCTCTTTGTCCTTTTCCTATTGGTGATATTAAATCGATTAATCTTGTAGATATTTCATTTGGTTGTTTCTCTAAAGTTAATCTTTCTTGTGGGTATATAGGAGTTAATGTTTCAAAGGCTTTTCTTTGTATTGCTGTTTCAGGGTCTTCATCATTTATTTTTTGAACAAATAAAAGTGCTCTAAATTTTTCACCTGTTTTTGGATGTCTTGTTATACCTCTTATTTTATCCCCTGTTTTCATATTGAATCTTCTTATTTGGGATGGTGATACATATACATCGTTTTCTGTTGATAAATAATTTGAACCTCTTAAGAAACCAAATCCATCTGGTAATATTTCTAATACACCTACTACTTCATCTTCTTTAGAAGTATTAAACTCATTAATTATTTTAGATTCTTCTACTACTTTTGGTGTATAATTTCCCTTTATATTGTTACTTTTTTGAATTTTTAAATCATTATTAGAAAGCTTATTCTCATTATTATTTAACTGTTTATTATCATTTTTTTGAAATTTATTATAATTTCTTTGTGTATTTATATTTTGTTGAGTATTATTCTTATTATTGTAATTTCTATTATCGTATTTATTATTTTTATTATTTTCAGATTTAAATGCTGGTTGTTTTGTATTTTCTAAATTTGCACTATTATAATCATCTATTTGAGTATTTTTCTCTTCCTTTTTCACATTGTATTTTTTAGCCGTATCTTCAATGTTTTGTACTTTTTTATTATTTTGTTTTAATTCGTCCGAGTCACTATTGCTTGATTTGTTAGCATTTTCATTTATTTTATCAATCAGTTCAGCTTTTTTATACTTAGTAACTGATTTGATATTTAGCTCTTTAGCTATTTCTCTTAATTGAGCTAGTGTTTGATTATTTAAATCATTTAGATTGATATTTTCTGTATTCAAAAAACTAGACCTCCTTGCTCTCAATTTTTAATAGTTTCATTGGAAATAAACGGCATGAAAAAGAGAAGTTGTTTTTACTATAAGTTCGAACATAATAACAACTTAATAATAGCATTATTTTTGTATTATGGTCAATAAATAAAATAAAATACATATTTATAGCCTTTATTTTACATTTTAATTCATTAGTAACTTTTATCTTATAATTATTTATAAATTAAAAATAATCTATCGTAGTATAAATACAATAGATTATTTTATATATCTTTATTCTCTTATTCCATATTATATTTTTTCATTAAATCCACTAATATTTCATTTTTATCTAGATTATGTATAGCATTAACAAATCTTATAGTTCCTGTTTTTCCTCTCATAACTACAGATTCTGTTTTTGCCTTATTTCCGCCCATATTAACAACACCTTTTAATAAGTTTCCTTCTGTTATTCCTGTAGCAGCGAAGAATAAGTCATCACCTTTTGCTAAATCATCTATTGTTAATATCTTTTCGATATCTTCATCTGAATATCCCATCTCATGACATCTTTCTCTTTCTTGATCACTTAATGGATATATTTGAGCTTGCATATCTCCACCCATGCATTTTATTGCTGCTGCTGTTATTACGCCTTCTGGTCCTCCACCGATTCCCATAAGCATGTCAACTCCTGTTTCTTCAAAACAAGTTGCTATACCAGCTGCTATATCTCCAGCATCAAACATTCTTATTTTACATCCTAATTTTCTTGCAACTTCAAATATATAATTATGTCTTTCTCTATCTTGAGCCATAATTGTCATTTGAGTAGTTTTCTTTCCTAATGCTTTTGAAACATTTATTATATTTTCTTCCACACTTTTATTTAAATCTATAGCACCTTTTGCTTTTGGTCCTACAACTATTTTTTTCATATATGTATCGGGTGCATTTAATAGAGAACCTTTTTTCCCCATAGCTATTACCGCTATTGCATTTGGAAGGCCTTTCGCTATTAATTCAGTACCGTCAAGAGGGTCAACTGCTATATCGACTTCCATAGCTCCATCTTCTTGACTACCTACTTTTTCACCTATATATAACATTGGGGCTTCATCAATTTCCCCTTCCCCAATTACAACTTCACCTTTAATTTTTACTGATTCAAAGGCTCTTCTCATAGCTTCTACTGCAGCTCCATCAGCTCCATTTTTATCTCCTCTTCCCATAAATTGTGATGAAACTAATGCTGCAGCCTCTGTAACTCTTACAAGCTCTAACGCTAAATTTCTATCCATAATTCTCTCCTTTTTATAATTTTAATTTATATCATTCTAATTAATTTAAATTATATGTATTTTTTTAACTTTTTTATTTATTATTACCACTAATATTATACCTTATATTCATTTAATGTCTACTATTTAATTCCAATAAACATAATTTTATTAATATATTCAAAATCATAGATAATTAAAATCAAAAAAAATGTAGGAAAACAAATAAAAATTTATCTTCCTACATTTTTTTATAAATACCATGAAATAACACTTATTAACGTAGTTAAACTAGTTACAAGTAATACTACAGCTATTCCAATAGCTAGAATTTTGTTCATCTTAGCTTGTCTACTTTTAGCCAACTTTATTCCCTCTTTCTATTTTTCAGTATTGTCATCTTCAGAAGTTAATTCTGCAGATAATGCTACTTCTTTCTCAACAGTTCTTTCACTACATACTTTTTTTAAGTATTCCATAAATGGACCTTGAAGTTCTGGTTTCTTTAAAGCAAAGTCAACTGTTGCCTCTAAAAATCCTAATTTATCTCCAACGTCGTATCTTCTTCCTTCAAATTCATATGCATACATTGCTTCTTTTTTAGATAAAGTTTTTAATGCATCTGTTAATTGAACTTCTCCACCTTTTCCTGGTTTTTGATTTTCAAGAATCTCAAAGATTTCAGGTGTTATTATATATCTTCCTAATATGGCGATATTCGAAGGTTGTTTGCCTGGTTCTGGTTTTTCCACTAGATCCTTAACTTTGTAAACACTATCTTCTATATATTTAGCATTTATTATTCCATATTTATTAGCATCTTCTGGTGCAACAGATTGAACACCTAATATAGTTGTTCTGTATTCTTCATATGCTGACATTAATTGTTTTAGGCAAGGTACATCATTATCAACAATATCATCACCTAACATAACAGCAAATGGTTCATCTCCTATAAAGCTTCTTGCACAATAAATTGCATCACCTAATCCTTTAGGTTCTTTTTGTCTTATATAGTATATATTAACCATTTTTGTTATATTTCTTACAATTTCTAATAATTCAGTTTTTCCTTTTTGCTCTAATTCTAATTCTAGTTCAACTGATTTATCAAAATGATCTTCTATAGATTTTTTATTTTTTCCTGTAATTATAAGAATTTCTTCTATTCCCGATTCAACAGCTTCTTCTATTATATATTGTAATGTTGGTTTATCCACTATTGGTAACATTTCTTTTGGTTGAGCCTTTGTTGCTGGTAAAAATCTAGTACCCAATCCTGCAGCTGGTATAACAGCTTTTCTTATTTTCTTTTGCATATAAATCCTCCCTCCAAAATGCATTGTTATACAAAAATATATCCTAAATTAATTATTAAATAAACTATCATATTTACATATTATTCTACATTATTAATATATTTTTGTCACTTTAATTATTAGTTAACTTCTCTAGCTCAACTAATAATTTATTGAATTTATCTATGCTTACTTGGATGGATTTATCATTTGTTAAATCAACACCGCCACTTTTTAATAAATTAAGTGGCTTATCTGAACCACCTTTTTTTAGGAAGTTTAGGTAGTCTTCTGGCCCATCATTTAATATGTCTTGTGCAAAACTTATCGCACTGCTACATCCTGTAGCATATTTATAAACATAAAAACTATTATAAAAATGTGGTATTCTAGCCCAACCTATCATTGCAAGTGGGTCTACTTCAAAGTCATTTCCATAATATTTTTTTAATAAATGTGACCATAAATCATTTAATACTAATGTATTTACATTTTCGTTATTTTCTAACATAGCATGCACATCTCGTTCAAACTCCGCATACATAGTTTGTGTGTAAAGAGTATCTTTGATAAAGTCCATATATTGAGTTATATAGTACGCTTTTTGTTTATCATTGCCTGCATTTTTTATTAAAAATTCATATAGTAATGCTTCGTTTGTAGTTGATGCAACTTCATGTGTAAATATTGATGGTTGTGCATTATAATATTCTTGATTTTTTTGACTTAAGTAGCCATAAACACCATGACCTAACTCATGGACTAATGTAGATACAGAGTCTAATGAGTTATCGTAATTAAGCAATATATATGGATGATTGTTATATACAGATAGACAGTATCCGCCCCCTACTTTATCTTCGCTGGAATATACATCTATCCATCTTTCATTAAAAGCTTTATATGCTATATCTTCATATTCTTCTCCTAATGGTTCAAGCGCAGCATAAACTAAAGGAATTGCCTTATCATAAGATATATAGTTCTCTTCTTCTTCAACAATTGGCACAAACATATCATAATAATGTACTTTATCGATGTTTAATATTTTCTTTCTTAATGAGATATACTTGTGTAATGATTCACTGTTTTTATTTACTGTATCTATTAAGTTATCATAGATTTTGGGATCTACTTCATCACTATCTAAATACATCTCTAAACTTGAATTATATTTTCTAATATCTGAATAAAAAATATTAGTGTTCGCCTGTCCTATTAATAATCCTGATAGTGTGTTTATATTGTCATTATATATTACAAATTCATTTGTAAATGCTGTCTTTCTTGTTTCTCTATCTGATGATTTAATTTTAGATGAATACTCTGATGGAGTATCTCCACTATCCTTATCCATATTACTGAATAAGTCGTATATATCTGAAGGAAGTGAAAGTATATTTCCCATTTTGTTTAATATACTTTCTGATTTTTCATCTAAATAATGTTGTTTACTTTTTCGAATTTCTTGTAGATACATTTTAAACTTTTTTTCTACTTTTTTACTTTTCGTATATTCCTTATAAGTAGAATCAGGTAATTTAAGTATTTCTAATTCTAATTCTGCACATATTCTGCTGTATTTTGAGTCAACCTTGCTAACTTTATTTATCATGTCTAAATACTTATAAGAATTTTTATTTATATCTTTGCTTAATTTAGCATAAGCATATAATTTTTCTAATCTTATATCTAGTTTTTCTTTAATTTTAAGTGCTGATACAAAATGAGTTTTTGATTTAGTCACTTTGCCTACGTAATTCTCCAATTCATTTATATCTTTATTAAATTTGGATAATTCTTTTTCCCATGCTTCATCTGATTTAAATAGTGATTGTAGATTCCATGTCACATATTTATAATTTCCATGTGATTCTTCATCACCAACTTCATTTCTATTATCAGTAGGAGAAAATACACTACTATATTCGTTATTATTTAAATACCTTATCTTATTATTAGTGCGTGATGATGATACATTATTAACTTCCTTTTCGTTATAATTATTTATTCCATAAAAAATACCGCCTGTAAAAACAGTTATAAATACTATTATTCCTATTATATTTAACTTTTTGCCCATAAAAAGTCATCCTTTCTTATTATTACTTAATATTAGGATGACTTTTTTTTATTTTATTATTCAATTTTTATAAGTTTTATACAGTTTATAATCAAGTTATCCACAATCTTATCAACATATCAACAAACCTTTTCCTTGTTCATATTTGGCTTATTTAGTCCGCTTTATATTTAGTTATATATTGTATAATTGTGAATATTTTTCATACTTATCAACACTTTTCATCTATTTATTAACAGTTACCTATAAGTTGTACACATTTTTTGTAGATAACTGGAGTTTAAATTCATCTTTTTCAATTTTATCAATACTCCTAATCGATTACGTATCGAATTTATTTTATCTTATTTACTTTTGTGACCATAACTGTCATGTCATCTTCAATTTTATCAAGTTGTAATTCTAAAGCCCTATCCACTATCTTATCTATCATTTCTTTTGGATCATAAGTATTTAATTTTTTCAGGAAGTAAATTAACCAGTTTTCACCGATATCATTATTTTTACCTGCGTCTATAATCCCATCAGAAACCATGATAATGTAATCTCCATCGTTTAGTTTATAATTATGTCTATCTAGTTTAATATCAGATAAAATTCCAACAGGTAGTGATGATGATGATATAAAATCTATATCATTATTTGCTCTTTTGATATATGTTGAACAAGCACCCATTTTAACAGTCTCTAATTTGCCCTGTTTCAAATCTATAATGCCTAAATCTAATGTTGAAAAAATCTCATCTGAATTGCTAAGTAAAAGCATATTATTAATTGTCTTAATTACAATTTCATTATCAATTCTCGCTTCAATCATTTTCTCTAGTATATCGATAGTCGTCGAAGATTCATCATAAGCTCTTTTTCCTTTTCCCATGCCATCACATATGGCCATCATATATTGCCCATTATCAATCTCCATATATGTATAATTGTCTCCGCACAATACGTGTCCGTCTCTAGATAATGAAACTGCTTGGGTTGTAGCAGTGTACTTCTCCGCTTTAGTAAGAACTATTTTACAAGTATCTTTGTATATATTACAACCATACTTTTGGGCCGATAACTGTTCTCCTAAATAATCTGATATTATTTTTATCAACTTTTCATCGCATAACCCCCCATTTGCACATGTATTTTTATCAATTGTGATTTTAAATTCATCTTTTCCTTTTGTTAAATAGTTAATCTTATTAACTATGATATTATGTCTTTCTAATTCTTCTAGTATGTTTTTTTCTTTGACTAAATCTAGCATAGCACTATTTTCGATATCCTCAGATAATCCCTTTATTGATTTGGAGATATTTCTTATTTGGTCCGCTATTAGCTTTCTACCCTCTTCAAACTTCATGCTCCAATCATAATTTAGAGCAAATAATTTATAATAATAATTAGCTATTTTCATAATTTGCTCTGGATTCATACAAGATCTTCTAAATTCTTCTGGTATCGCCTCTGTACTTAACTGACCTTCTTCTAAATTCTGAATCATATCGTATATAAGTGTATATGTTTTATTAAATCTCACCTCCCAACATACTTTTTTCATACTACAAGAAGTACACTCATCTGCATAAATCATGTCAATTAACTCTGCCATGTCATTTTGATTTATGATTTCATCTTTTTGTCTTATTTTTTCAAATGTGTTTGCAAGCTCATTATAAGCTCTTTGCATATTTTCTAATTTGCTATTTGTTAAATTTTTAGTTCTCATTATGTAATTGTTCACTGATTGGGATGTATTTATATTTATTTTTATAGCCGATTCAACTCTTGAAAATAGTGATTTTGGAAGAACTGATACAATCAAGGCTCCTATCAATATATCCCTTATTGAATTTATATTTGATTCTATTCCAGAAGTATATGCAAATATAATTATCCAGCTCAACACATACCCCAGAATACATAAATATCTATTTACTTTATTAAATGCGCCACCGATTAATCCTGCAAATGCATATATTCCCATATATATTGCTGATACTGCATTATTGATTATAAAAGCTAGTCCAACTATTACTCCGCAAGATGAACCTACACTTGCTCCTCCTACAACGGCTGATATCAATATAAACACTGTTGCTAAAACTGCTCTAAGGGAAATCCCCAATATAGCAGTTTGTCCTACTCCCATTATGCTGAAAGTAGCTAATAAACTAATAGATATTACTTCTTCTGTTTTTATCGCCATTTTATTTTGATTTGATATTAAGAATTTTACACCATATGCAAATATAAAAGATGATGTAAATACGATCATTGTTTCTATTCCTACAATTATAAAACTATATAATCCTGGTTTAGTGATGCATGTACATATTATTGATGTTGGTAATATTACGAACACACCTACTAAACTTAATTTAATTATTGCTGTAATTTCTTTAATTTTTTTACTAAAAATCAATATTAAAGTTAAGCATACAGCATATTTAATTATTATCGGCATTTCGTTAAATGATAGTAAGGTTCCAGCTAGGGTTGCAATATAAACTGGTATACGATATTTGTCTACTTTACATATATATAAGAAAAAAGCTAATCCTAATGGAGCAATTCCATCAATTAAGATTGATCTGCTTAATAAAAATCCAATTATCATGAAAATGAAAGTCTTTGAATCAAACATTTTCGAGAGTTTTAAGTTGTTGGTACTCAACCTCTTATTTTTAATGGTGATTGTTCTATCCATAAAAAATCTCCTCCTTTGTTTACATAAAATTGTAGCAAAGAAGGAGAAATTAATTTGTCATTTTCAGTACATAGAATCAAAAAACTTTAAGACATCTTTTTTGCTATTTGACACATTAAGCCTTCCAAATTATCGTATTCACTTACAATTATTTCGTTTAATTCAAGCTTTTCCATTATTATATCCAAAATTACTACACCAGCTGTTATAATATCTGCTCTTTTTGGTTGTAGCCCTTTTAGTCTCTTTTTATCCTCTAGTGTCATATTTTTTAGCATTTGTAGAATTTCGTCTAATTCTTTTTTGCATATTTTACTATTATGCACCTTTTCCATAGAATAGACTTCTAATTGTTGGTTCATTGCTGATACAGATGTCACTGTGCCACCTATCCCAACTAATTTTTTTATATTTTTGCTTTTTATATTATTAATAGTATCTTCGATTGTGTCCTCGATAAATAATATAGTTTGTTTTAATTCCTCATCACTAACTATCTCATGTTTTAAAAACTTTTCTGTTAATCTAAGCGCACCTATATTTTCACTTTTGCAGAAATTAACGCCATTTTTATCTCCAACGATAAACTCAGTTGAGCCACCACCTATATCGATAACTAATATTTTTTCAAGTTCGTCCTTTTCAACGCCTTCTAACACTCCTAAAAATCCTAAGTTAGACTCTCTATCTCCTGTGATTACTTCAACATCTACCCCAGCTTCTTCTTTAGCTAATGCTATAAATTCATCAGAATTTTTGCTATCTCTTAATGCTGATGTCCCCATGCAACAAACATATTCGCATCCTTCTTCATCACATATAGCCTTAAACTCTTTTAAAGCTTGTATATTCCTATCAATCGCCTCTTTTGATATATAACCATTATTGTCTACACCTTGACCTATTCTAGTAGTGTTTACATATTTTTTTCTATTTATTATTTTTCCATCTTGATAATCAGCAGTTAATAATCTCATAGAATTTGTGCCTATATCTATTGTTCCTATTTTCATCTTATCCTCCTAACTATATAATTACCTTTAATTATATTTTCCTTGATAATTATTTCATAAAAATCAATTTGTTTATTTATATAGTTTTTATTATAAAACAAAAAAGGCAACCCAAAAAGAGTCACCATTTGCTTATTTTAATATTAAATTATTTTTCTAAATATATTATCTCGTTTTGTTTTACCATTCCTAGTTGATTTCGTGCTAAATCTTCTAATTCTGCATCATTCTTATAAGCTTTACTATTTTTAACGCTTTTTAATTGTTTTTCTGTATCATCTAGTTCATATTTTAGTGTAGTTATTTGTTCTTTATAGTCTCTTATGTTCTGTAATTGAACTATAACTCCTATTGTTAGAGAAAAAATTATAAAAAATGCAAACATACATATTAACATATATTGACCTGAAAACTTTTTTCTTAAGTTCATACTACACACCCTTTTTCATCTTCTTTTTTACCAAAGTTTTTTTAGATATATTCTTCTTTATTGTAAAAATGATGTTTGGTATGTAAAATATGATATCAAATAAAAAATGGATTGTATAGACTATAACGTAATACAAATTCTCCAATATTGCGACTAAAGTCAATATTATTTTCTTTATTAATGACTTTATGAAATTTATAACCATATTATTAAACTTAAGTATAAACTTGCTTATAGTGTTGTAATATAAAACAAATCCAACAACTAGTGCTACAAAATGATAATATCTCAGTTGAAACTTACTGATTGTATTAACAACAATAAAAATTATAGCTGTTATAATCAGCCAAAACAGTATATCAAATATAAAAGATAACTTTTTAATAAATTTAAAGTTATTTTTTAATGACCTGTTAATATCAAATAATATTCCTATTACTATTCCACCGTAAATAGTTGCATAAAATACATTTAAATCTTGTATAAAGTAATTCATCTATTTAAATACCTTTTTGAAAAAACTTTCTTCCGGATTTTTAGATTTAGAATATACGATGGAATTTATAGTACCTTGAACACTTATTATATTTTCTTCAAGATTTAACTTATTCATATCTAAGCCCTCTCCATCTATAACCATCTTACCCTCACAAGTCTGTATCTCTACTCTTTTGTCGCTAAAGGAATATATATGTTCCACTCCGGATATTAACAAATCTGATCTACCTTTTAAACTTATACTATGTTCCACTTTATCACCTCAAATTTATTTATATATTAATATAAATATACTGAGGATTTTTTAATATTATTCTACTATTTCATACATTTCCTTTGCATCAGCTTTTAAAACGTGCTCTTTTATCTCGCTTATTTTGAACTTCATTTTTTTCTCACCAAAAGTTATTTCTAATACATCCCCTATTTTAACTTCCGAAGATGATTTTGCAACTTTACCGTTTATTGTAACGATTCCTTTATCACATGCATCTTTTGCTACGGTTCTACGTTTAATAATTCTTGAAACTTTTAAGTATTTATCTAATCTCATGAAACTTCCTCCTTAATTGTATGTAAAAATATTTGGTATTTATAAATATCTAAAATTACTATAAAAAGACAAAAAAGAACTAAGCATTATAATTACTTAGTTCTTTTTATCTTAAAAATATTATTCATCTCTTGCAAAGTAATTATTTAAAATTACTATACTATATTATTAATGTTTAGATTTTAAATACCTAAATTTATATTATGCTTCGTTTATTGCTTCTTTAAGAGATTTTCCAGCTTTGAATACTGGAGCTTTTGAAGCTGGTATATCTATTTCTTGTTGTGGGTTTCTTGGGTTTCTACCTTTTCTTGCAGCTCTTTCTCTAGTTTCGAAAGTCCCAAATCCAACTAATTGAACTTTATCTCCTGATACTAATGCTTCTTGGATTGATTCCATTAAAGCGTTTAATGCCATTTCAGCTTCTTTCTTTGTTAATTCACTTTTTTCTGCCATTCTTGATACTAATTCAGCTTTATTCACAATATTTACCTCCTAAATTGTTTCTCATATAAAACTTATTAATTCTTAGTTCTATACGTACTAGAAATTTCCTTCTAAAATTTATTGAAATTTAGCCTTTTCCCAAAGTTCGTCCATTTCTTCTAGTGTCATATCTTCCAGTCTTTTGTTTAATTTTATAGCACCCTGCTCTACAAAGTCAAATCTTTTGATAAATTTGTCATTTGTAAGGTTAAGCGCCTCCTCTGGATCTACCTTTAAAAATCTCGCTAAATTTACTATTGAAAATAATAAGTCTCCCAACTCTTCCTTTATGTATTTTATATTCCCAGATTTACATTCGTCAAGTAGTTCTTTATATTCTTCCTTAACTTTTTTGTGGACATCTTCGATATCGTCCCAATCAAATCCAACTAAAGACGCCTTTTTTTGAATTTTTTGGGCTTTCATTAAAGCTGGTAAATACGCAGGAATTCTTTCCAATCCTTCTGTAACAGTTGTTTCACCTTTTTCTTCTCGTTTAAGGTCTTCCCATGTTTTATCAAACTCATTCATATCAATTTCTTGATTTTTAAAAACATGCGGATGTCTATGTATTAATTTCTTACATATTGCACTTGTAACGTCTCCTAAGTTGAAGTATCCATCTTCTTCCCCTATCTGACAGTGGAATATTACTTGTAATAATACATCTCCTAGCTCTTCTATAAGTTCGTCTATATCGTCGTTGTCTATTGCTTGATTTACTTCGTAAGCTTCTTCAATTAAAGATTTTTTTAATGTTTCATGAGTTTGTTTCCTATCCCACTCACATCCCTCAGGACTTCTTAAAACTTTCATAACTGATTGTAAATCATAAACAGTATTATACATTTTTGTTGCAGACTTAGGTATGTATAAACTTGTTAAGTAGTTAAATAAATCTCTATGTCTGTCAATTTCGTATAATTTAACTAAAACCTTTTGTTCTTGACCTTTGATTCCAGCTCCATTTACGATATATACTTCTTGTTCGTCGTCATAGTAATCCATAAGTTTAATCTTTACGTTTGATGCAATAAACTCATCATATACCTGTGTGATAATTGTATTAGTTCTTGGATCAATAGGCGAATTTTCAAGTTCAAAAGCATCTATTAATCTAAATCCATCTGCTGGATCTACTGCTAAATAGTTGAACATAGCGTCTACAAAGCTCATAGAGGCTACTACATCTACTTCTATGTTGTTTTGTTTAGCTAAATCTTCTATTATTCCTACAGTCTTTTCTGCGACCCTTGGATGTCCAGGAACTGCATACACTAAATCTCCTTTTTTAGATTCTTCTATTATGAATTCTGATATGTGAAAATATACATTTTCAAAGTTTTCTTCTTTTTCATAGAAGTAATCTAAACTTGTATAGTTTATTTGTTGTTTTAATTGATCCACAGTTGGATGCTTTTCTGTTCTCAGAAAAATTCTATCAGATGATTGTAATAATTCTAAGGCCCCTTGGCTTATTAAAGAATAATCTCCAGGTCCTAAACCTACAATTGATATTTTACCCATTTTACCACTCCTAATGACTACACTTTAAAACAATATCATTATAATTATTGTCTTTATCTCAATATCTATTCCTATTCTAATTCATTAACTTTAATTTTTTTAACATTCTATAGATTTTTTCACCTTTTGGCATTAGTAATATTTCTTCTTTTCTCATACCACCGATAGCAAGTAATACTATAACGTATACTAATCCACCTATCATGATTGATATTAAAGTTGAAAGTGTGTTACTAGCTAATATTTTGAATGTTAATGCATAACTCATTTTAACAACAACAAACATAGTTATTACTGTTAATAATGGTTTTAATAAAAATTCTTTTTTCGAGAATTTCATATTTAAGTGTTTCTTTATGTATAAAAACTCTATTAACGCTGCAACTGCATATGCTGTTAAAGTTCCTATAGCTGAACCAAATATATTTATAGATGGTATTCCTGTTAATGTATAACTTAGTATTACTTTAAATACCATACCTATTGCTAATGCAATAACTGGTACCATTGGTTTACCCATACCTTGAAGTATACCGTTTTGCGCATATATTAATCCTAAGAATATAGCAGAAGGCGCACAAGCAAATAACATTTTTCCTATTGCCCCTGTTTCACTTGGATATAATAAACTCATTATTGGAGTTGCTAATGCAGCTAATCCAAATGCACATGGTAATACTATTATTAATATTAATTTAATTCCGTTTCTAGCTTCTTTTTTAACTCTTCCACGTTGATTTAACGCATAAGCTTCTGAGATAGATGGAACTAAACTCATACCTATAGCTTGATCTATAAATACCGGTAAGTTAACTGTTGCCATAGCCATACCTGTTAATTGACCTAATAAAGAGTTTGCTGTATCAACATCAAATCCAGTTTCTTGAAGTCTTCTTACAACCACTATACTATCAACCATATTAACTAAAGGCATAACACAAGCACCTATAGTTATTGGTACTGCAACATATAAAATTCTTTTTAATACTGTTTTTGTACTTTCAACTCTAAAGTTCTTACTTAATTCAAGTTCTGCACGACGCTCTTTTGAAGTTCTTAAGTACGCTAAAATTAAAAATACTATTGATGCAAATCCACCTATTGCTGCTCCTAATACACCACCAGCAGCTCCTTGTTCTGGTCCAAAACTAACCATCCAATAATAAGCGATTGCTATACCTAAAACAACTCTGAAGAATTGTTCTACCATTTGAGAAATAGCAATTTTGCTCATTTCTCTTCTACCTTGGAAATATCCTCTGAATGAAGACATTAACGGTACAAATAAAAGTGCTGGCGCTATCGCCTTCATACTTGCTAATGCACCTTCATTTTTCATAATACCATTAACTATGAAATCAGCTCCAAAATAGAATATACAGAATGAAACAAGACCTGTAAGGAATAATACAGTTGATGCCACTCTGAACGTCTTAGCAGCTCCGCCATAATCCCCAATAGCCCTTTTTTCTGAAACTAATTTAGCTAAGGCAGTCGGAAACCCAGCTGTTGCTAATGTTAAAAATAATGTATAAACAGGGTATACAGCTTGGTAATATCCCATACCAGTAGAACCTATTAAGTTCCCAAGTGGTATCCTAAAGAATGCCCCCATTATTTTAACAACAACACCTGCTGCACCAAGTATAAGTGCTCCCTTTAAGAAGGAGTCTTTATTTTTGTTGTTATCCATGACACATGACCTCCATTTTATTAAACATATGAAATTATATTCATTCAAATTTCAAATAATATCATTTCATTTTAAAATACAAAGACTGCTTATATACAAACTCCGATTCTTTGTATATAAACATTTGTAATAAATTTTAATATATCACACTTCTAATGATTTATTCAATATTTTCCACATTTTTAATAATGTCTTAAGATTTTGTTTATAAATCGTTTCAGAATATCTAAAAATTAAAGACCCTATAAAAAGGGTCTCTTGATAAATTATTGAACTTGCTTTCCTAAGAAACTACATGCTACTTTAAGGATTTTGTCGATTCCTTCTTGTAACTTTTCGTTTTCTTTAGCAACTATAACTATACTTCCTATACAGTCCCCAGATACGCTTATTATAGGCATTATCATTTGTTCACTATATGAATTGCTATCTTCTTTGTATAGAGGTATTTTATTCTCGTCTTTTATTTCTTTTGTTTCTCTATTTTCTATTAATTGTTCTAATTCTTTACTTATACTTTTTTCTTTGTAATCTTTTTTAGGTAATTTTGATACAGATATTATAGAGTCTAAATCTGTTATAACAACTCCGTATCCTAATGTTTCACCTAATGTTTCAGCATATTCTTGTGAGAATTCATTTAATTCACCTATTGGAGAATATTTTTTTAATATAACTTCTCCGTCTTTAGCTGTGAATATTTCTAGTGGATCCCCTTCTCTTATTCTTAAAGTTTTTCTTATTTCTTTTGGAATAACAACTCTTCCTAAGTCATCTATTCTTCTAACTATACCTGTCGCTCTCATTTATGATAATCCTCCATTAATTTCTTTTATTGTATTTTTGCCATTGAAAAGAAAAATATACAAATTTCGGTTACAATTATATAATAATTATTTATTTTTTGTCAAAAATTTTTTCTATTTTAATTATATTTATAATTTTAAAATTTATGTATTTTTTTATTTTCGCTTAAATTCGATAAATTTTTACACCGTTTTTTTGGCATATCCCCTTATTTTTTAAGATAATATCCATTTTTTACTATATTTTTATTTTTTTTCGAAATAATAAGGGGAACAAATTTTTCAATTTATTCCCCCATTTTTTTGACTGTATTTTTTGTAAAATCTATTTGTATGAAATAGATTTTACAACATCATCTTTTTCTTCTATTTTTGCTTCTTCAAATAATTTTGTTACTTCTTTATTAAATTTTTCAGATAAAACAGCAGATTTAACGCGGTCTTTTGCTTTATTAAATGTAGTAGCTTTATCTGTTACTTTAATTATATGATACCCATATTGAGTTTCAACTATGTCTGAAATTTCATTTTTATCTAATGCAAATGCAGCATTGCTAAATTCTTCAACCATTTCTCCAGCAGTGAAATCGCCTAAATTACCTCCAGATGAAGCATTTGCACTATCATCTGAATATTCTTTAGCTAATTCAGCAAAGTCTTCACCTGATTTAGCTTTTTGAAGTACTTCTTCAGCTTTTTGTTTAGCTGCAGCTTTTTCTTTATCAGATAACTCATTTCCACTATCATCTTGAGTTGATATTAATATATGAGATGCAGTTACTGTATCATATGACTCTTTATTTTTTTCATATTCTTTCTTTAAAGTACTTTCATCTACTTTTGTATTTTTATTATAATACTCTTTATAAGCACTATATGCTAATTCTCTAGTTAAAATATATTTTAAGAATTCATCATTTATACCAGCTTTTTTAGCTTGTTCTTTTGTCGAATCATTGCTATTTACAGTTTTATTAAAAGTATCTACTTGTTCTTGAACTTCTTTATCTGTTGGAGTTACTTTAACTTCTTTAGCTTTTTGATATACTACTTCTGATTGTTCCATAGATACAAGTATTTGAGATTTGAAAGCATCCCAATAAGTTTGTTTTTCATCACTTTTACTTTTTGAATCACTAGAACTTGCTGTATCTTCCATTTCAGTTTTCCAAACTGAAGATGTATATCCGTAATTAGATTCATATACTAACTTAGTCCAGTTAACATAAGTTTCAAAATATTTAGCAGGTATTTTTTCACCATTTACTGTTGCAACTGCCTTGTCAGAACACCCTATCATGCTTATCCCTAAAACAAATGATAGTACTAACGCCATAACTTTTTTCATATCATGCACCTCTTCATATTATTTTTCGTTTAGCTTACACATTTTTTCTAGTAAATCTACTAATTCATTTACAATTTTGTAGCCAACCTTTTCTTTAGTTTTGTATCTTGTTAAAGGTACTAAACTAATTTCATTTTGATTTTGAGTGACTCTTTCTATCTTTAGTTTTTTGCACATAGATTTTATATATGCTATATAAAGTAAAGTTTGAACTGATCTAGGTACATCTGAGAATCTATCTACTAATTCTTCTTTAACTTCTTCCATATCATCTTTATTTTCTATAGATGCTATTTTCTTATACATTTCTATTTTATCAATCTCTTCTGAAATATAAGAATTAGGAATATATGCATTTACAGCTAAGTTAATTTCGACATCTATAGGTTCTTCTATTACCTCGCCTTTTACTTTCTTTATAGCCTCGTTTAGCATTTTTACATATAAATCATAACCTATCACTGCCATGTGACCATGTTGTTGTGCTCCTAGGATATTTCCAGCACCTCTTATTTCTAAGTCCCTCATAGCTATTTTAAACCCAGAACCAAATTCTGTAAACTCCCTAATTGCTTTTAGTCTTTTTTCTGCTATTTCACTTAATACTTTGTCTTTTTCATACATTAAATATGCATAACCTTGTCTAGAACTTCTACCTACTCTACCTCTTAACTGATAAAGCTGAGCAAGCCCCATTTTGTCTGCATCATATATAATCATTGTATTTGCATTTGATATATCCATTCCTGTTTCAACTATTGTTGTACAGACTAACACATCATATTCTTTATTTAAAAATCCTAATATAATATTTTCAAGTGCCTTAGATGTCATTCTACCATGTGCAACAGCTACTCTAGCATCTGGTACTAATTTTTGTACCATACTCGCCATCTCTTCAATCTGTTCCACTCGATTGTAGACGAAAAAGACTTGTCCACCCCTAGCGATTTCTCTTTCTATTTCATCTTGAATTATACTTTCTTTTGCTTCTACAACATAAGTTATAACTGGATGTCTTTCTTGTGGTGGCTCTTCAATTACACTCATATCTCTTATTCCACTTAATGACATATGTAACGTTCTTGGAATAGGAGTTGCTGATAATGTAAGTACATCAACAGTATTTTTTATCTTTTTAAGCGATTCTTTGTGTCTAACTCCAAACCTTTGCTCCTCATCTATTACTACTAGTCCTAGATTAGGTAAGTTTATATCATCAGATACTATTCTATGTGTTCCGATAAGAATATCCACTAAACCTTTTCTAGCATCATTTATTATTTCTCTTTGTTGTTTAGCCGTTTTGAATCTACTTAAAACTTCTACTCTTATTGGATAGTTTTCAAATCTCTGTTTAAATGTGTTGTAATGTTGTTGAGCTAATATAGTTGTTGGAACTAATATAGCGACTTGCTTTTGGTCCATACAAGCCTTAAATGCTGCCCTTATAGCAACTTCTGTTTTACCATACCCAACATCTCCACAGACAAGTCTATCCATTACTTTTGATGATTCCATATCTTTTTTAGTTTCTTTAATTGCTTTTAACTGATCTTCAGTTTCTTCATATGGAAACATTGATTCAAACTCTTTTTGCCAAACTGTATCTTTAGAGAATTTATATCCTTTTACCTTTTCTCTTTTTGCATAAAGTTCAACTAAATCTTTAGTCATATCTTCTATTTCACGTTGAACTTTTGCCTTTGCTTTAGTCCATTCATTTGTTCCAAGCTTATTTAATTTAACCTTTTGAGCATCTGCACCTATATATTTTTGAACTTTGTCCATTTGGTCTATAGGAACATATAAATTATCTCCACCTTGGTAAATTATTTTTAGGTAGTCTTTCTTAACTCCATTAACTAATATCTGTTCAATACCTGTATATCTACCTATACCGCTATTTTCATGAACTACATAGTCTCCTATTTTTAAATCTAAAAATGATTCTATTTTTTGTCCGTTTTTATTTTTCTTCTTTTTAGATTTTTTAGAAACTTTTTTATTTACGCCTATTATTTCACTATCAGTTATTACTTGGAATTTAATAGATTTATATTCAAATCCCTTGCTAAGATTGGCTGGAACAATAACTATTTGTGATGACTTTAATTCTATATTTCTGCTTTTTGATATAGCTACTTCTAAACCTAAGTCAAATAAATCTTTATGTAGCTTTTTACATCTATCTGTAGAATTTACAGCTAGTATAACTTTGTATCCGTTATATCTAAGTTTATTTAAATCTTCTACTAGCACATCTAATTTTGAGTTGTAAGAAGGTACTTCTCTAGAATCAAAATTAATAATATTAGTAACAGAAAATCCGTTTACTGGCTTTGGTAACAGAGAATTTATAATTAAATTCTTGTTCTCTAATAAGAATGGTAACTCGTCATATGAATAAATTAAATTACCTTGGTTTTTTATTGCTAAACCTCTTTCAAGATTTAGATTAAAATTATCATTAAACTCATTTACAAAGTTTTCACATCTTTCTTTTAGCCTAGATATATCATTCATAACTACTATTGCGTTGTCTGGTAAGTAGCTAAATATACTTTTATTATTTTCTTCATATAAATAATCTATATAGTTTTCTACCCCTTGGAAGTATGTCTTTTGGACAATATTTTCTATATTATTAAACACATCATCATCTGTATACTGATTTGTTTCAAGTTGTATCTTTTCAACTGCTGATGTTGTATCTTCTGGATATATAAATTCACGTGATGGTGTGATCACTACTTTTTTAATTTTTTCTATTGATTTTTGTGAAAAAACATCAAAAGTACGTATAGAATCGATTTCATCATCGAATAACTCTATACGGATAGGATTAGTATATTCTAATGAATATATATCTATTATTCCACCTCTAATACTGAATTGACCTAGCCCTTCTATTCTTGAGACTCTTTCATAACCCAGTCTGACTAATTTTTGACTCAATTCCTCTAAATCGATAATATCTCCAATTTTATAAGTATATATATTATCTAATAAAACATTTTTAGGTATATACTTTCTTAATATTGCATCTACAGATGTAACAACGATTGTTTTTTGTTTTTTAGCCAGTTTTAATAGTACTCTTAATTTCTTTGCTTCTTCATTTCTATCTTTTGCATCTAGGTGATAAAAATAAATTTCATCACTGCCTAAATACTCCACCTTATCCTTAGTATAAAAACAAAGTTCATTGTAGACCTTCTTTGCCTCCAAATCACTGTTTGCAATAAACAAAGTAGGTCTAGCTAGTTCTTTAAATATAGAATAAGTTATATGTGGCTTTTGCATATCTAAGAGACCATTTAGTTGTAATGATCCCTCTTTATTGCATATTGTATTTATAATCTCCTTATACTCATTTGAGTTTTTTAAAGGGTATACAAAAACATCCTCCATATAGCCCCTCCTTATTTTACATTATATCTATTCATTGCTAAATCTAGATCTTGTCTAATAGCGCAATCAATTGCGGCTACAGCATTTTCAAAACTTTCATTAAGTGATTTTTCATCTTCTTTTGCAAATCTAGATAAAACAAAATCTGCTAAATCTTGTCCATTTTTAGGTTTTGAGATTCCAACTCTTACTCTTGGGAATTCATTAGAACCTAGGCATTTAATTATAGATCTCATTCCATTATGAGTTCCACCACTACCTTTTTTTCTAATTCTAATTTTACCTACATCTAAGTCGATATCATCATATATTACTATTACATTTTCTAAATCAACGTTATAGTAATTGCATATATCTACTACTGATTCTCCACTTAAATTCATATAAGTCATAGGTTTAACTAAAATTACTTTTTCAGTTCCAACTCTTCCTTCACCTATCAATGCTTTATGTTTTAATTTACTTACGTCTATTGAATATTCCTTTGCCAAAAGATCTATAACATTAAATCCAACATTGTGTCTTGTTTTTTCGTATTTGTCTCCTGGATTTCCTAATCCCACTATTATATACAAAATTTTCGCCTCCTTATAAACCATTGTTTATCATTTCAAAATAGATTTTTATTATATCATATTGTGTTAGTATAATTAAAATTGTAGCCATAGAAATAAATGGCGTAAAAGGTATTCTCCTCTTTAAGTCCACTTTCTTTTGCTTCAAGATTATTAAAATTCCAAATAAAGAAGTTATAATAAAAGATAATGCGAATATATTAAAGCTGTGTTTTGCACCTAATACAAAGCAACATAATCCATAAACTCCTATATCGCCTTCTGCAAATGCCCTTGTAAATTTACAAATTAAAAAAGACAATAGAAGACCTATTATTAAACCAATAAAATGGTCTAATAACTCTGTATGAGGAATTCTAGCCAATATAAATATTATACTCTGAACTATTATACCACTAACTACTGTTATATCGTATACAAAACTTGTTCGAAAATCTATTATAGAAATCACAACTATAAATGGGATTAATAGTAAATAACTTATAGAATTTAAAGTTATATCATATTTATTATATATTAACAGTAAAGTTATTATACTTGTTAAATACACTATTATACTATTAGATAAAGAGTACTTCATTTCCTTGCATATTAAGTATATTAATTTATTTTCTATATAAGAAATTATAAAAAAAATAGTTATTATTGCATAAATCATATAAAATTTTTAAGATGGATTTTACTTTTCATTTTAAATTTTTATTATTTTTTCGATATATTGTAAATCATTACATCGATTTATTAAGGTTTCTTTAGATATCAAACCCTGTTTATAGAGTCTCGAAATGTCTTGGTCCATAGAGAACATATTTTGTTTTGATGAAGTTTGGATAATATTTTGAATTTGATATATTTTATTTTCTCTAATAAGATTACTTATTGCAGTATTTGTAATCATGACTTCAGTTGCAACTATACGAGATTTTTTATCAATTGTAGGAATTAGTTGTTGAGATACAATTCCTGTGCATGCTGTGGATAATTGACTTCTAATTTGTTGCTGTTTAGATGATTCAAATGTATCGATTATTCTATCTATAGTTTTAGCCGCTCCTATAGTGTGCATAGTAGAAAAAACTAAATGACCCGTTTCTGCTGCTCTTAATGCTATAGAAATACTTTCAGCATCTCTCATCTCTCCTATTAAAATTACATCTGGGTCTTGTCTTAAGCTTGATTTTAATGCTGAATTAAAGTTCTTTGAATCTCTTCCTATTTCACGTTGATTTACAATACTTTTTTTATGAGTGTGGATATATTCTATAGGGTCTTCTAAAGTTATAATATGACATTCTCTATTTTCGTTAATCAAATCAATTAAGCTTGCTAGTGTACTAGATTTTCCACTTCCAGTTGGTCCTGTAATTAAAACTAATCCCTTTTGTTTTTTAGTAAATTCTCTCATGACTTCTGGAAGTTTTAATTCTTCAAATTTAGGGATATTGTTTGGAATTATTCTTAGTGCCATAGCGTAATTGTTTTTTTGTTTATAAATATTTACTCTAGCTCTATGTCTATTAGGTAATGAAACAGAAAAATCCACATCTCCATATTCTTTGATTTTATTCATAAGACTTTCATCCGTAATCTGGTTTACTAAGTTATACACATTATCATTTGTTAATAATTCATTTGATAATTTTTTAAATTTGCCATTTATTCTAGCAACTGGGGATAAGTCGACGGTAATATGGATATCTGATGCATTTAAAGTGATTGCTTTATCTATTATTTGATATAAATCCATCTATCTCTCCTTTCTAAAAATTACTTATATGTGGATAATCATATAAATACAAGTAATTTATTTTTTAAGTATTTGTATTATCGCTAAATTTTAATATTTATATACAATTCTAGATTAAATAACTTTATTTTTTGACCTATACAGATGCTCTATGATTTATGGATTTTTAATATAATCCTAGATTTAACTAAAAATCAAAAAAATTCGCTTTGCTCATGGCGCCAATGAATCGGAGATTCCGTTGCTTAAGGTAATAAGTTGGAAATTAAAAAAATATTGCCCAAGTGATTATCACTTGGGCAATACCTACGATCAATAAATTCTTATATAATTTTCTTATTAGAATAATACACTAACAGATTCGTTATTGAATATTTTCTTGATTGCATCTGCAAATAAGTCTGCTACTGTTAATACTTCTATGTTGTCTAATTTCTTTTCTTCTGGAAGTTTTATAGTATCTAATACTATTAACTTAGTTATAGAAGATTCTTTTATTCTTTCTATAGCTGGTCCAGATAAAACAGCATGTGTACAACAAGCGTATATATCTCTAGCACCAAATTTCTTTAATGCATTAGCAGCGTTTGTTATTGTACCTGCAGTATCTATCATGTCATCAAGCATTATGATATTTCTGTCTTTAACGTCTCCTATTAAGTTCATAACTTCTGAAACGTTAGCTTTTGGTCTTCTCTTATCGATTATTGCTAGTGGAACATCTCCATCTAATTGGTTAGCAAATTTTCTAGATCTAGTAACACTTCCTAAGTCTGGTGAAACAACTGTTAAGTCTTCTAATCCCATTTTGTTGAAGTAGTTAGCTAGTAGGTTTTGTCCTAAAAGATGATCTACTGGTATATCGAAGTATCCTTGTATTTGTGCAGCATGTAAGTCCATAGTTAAAACTCTATCTGCACCAGCTGCTGTTAATAAGTTTGCAACTAATTTTGCAGTGATTGGATCTCTTGATTTTGCTTTTCTATCTTGTCTTGCATATCCGTAATAAGGAATAACAGCTGTTATTCTACCTGCAGATGCTCTTTTTAATGCATCTATCATTATTAATAATTCCATTAAGTTTTGGTTTACTGGATTGTTTGTAGATTGAACTACGAAAACGTCACATCCTCTTACCGTTTCATTCATATTTACAGATATTTCTCCGTCACTGAATTTAGTAACTACACAATCTGAAAGTTTAACTCCTACTTTTTCAGCTATTTTAGCTGCTAGTTCTGGGTTTGCATTACCAGTGATTATTTTAATCTCACTTCCGCTAGTATTCATTATTATCCTCCCGAAAAATTTATATATTATATTATTAGACAATTATGTCTATTAAAAGCAAATTTATTTATTATTTTTAGCGTCTTTTGCTTCTTTTCTAGCTACCCAACCTTCTTTAACAACTTGTCTTTGTCTTGCTATAGCTAATGCTCCATCTGGAACATCTTCAGTTATAGTAGAACCTGTTGCTATATATCCTTTATGTTGTATATGAACTGGGGCAACTAAGTTTGAGTTAGAACCTATAAAAGCTCCATCTTCCACAACTGACCTAAATTTATTTTTACCATCATAGTTTACAAATACTACTCCACATCCAATATTAACATCTTTTCCTACATCTGCGTCTCCTATGTAAGATAAGTGTGATGCTTTTGAGTAATCTCCTATGTTAGCATTTTTAACTTCTACGAAATCTCCTATTTTAACGTGGTTTCCTACGTTACTTTTTGGTCTTAAATAAGCATAAGGACCAACAGTCGTATTTTCGCCAACAGCGCTATCTATTATAGTAGATATTTTTATTTCTGTAAAATTACCTATTTTAGAATTTGTTATAGAAGAATTCATTCCTATTATACATTCTTCACCTATTTCAGTGTTTCCTTTCAACATTACACCTGGTTCTATAATTGTATCCTTACCGATTTGTACATTTGACTCTATATATGTATTTTCTGGGTTGATTATTGTAACTCCATTATCCATATGTCTTTTATTTATTCTTTTTCTCATGATTGCTTCGGCTTGTGATAACTGAACTCTTGAATTTACACCCATAAGTTCTTCTATAGTAGCTCCTACAAAAGCTCCTACTTTAGAACCTCTATCTTTTATTATTTTCATAGTATCAGTTAAATAATACTCTCCTTGAGCATTATTGTTATCTAATAGATCTAATGCTTCTTTTAGTTTATCACCTTTGAAACAATAAATTCCTGAATTGATTTCATTGACAGCTAATTCTTCTTCATTAGCATCTTTTTGTTCTACTATTCTTGCGAAGTTTCCTTCTGAATCTCTTATAACTCTTCCGTATCCTGTTGGATCGTCAACTTTAGTTGTTAAAACAGTAGCCATATATTCATTTTCTAAATGATAATCAAATAGCTTTTTAAGAGTTTCTTCTTCTATTAAAGGAGTATCTCCACATAGTACAACTATTATATCATCATCATTAATAGTATCTTTAGCCATTTTAACAGCATGACCTGTTCCTAATTGCTCAGTTTGCATTACTACAATAGCATCTTCTGGTATTACATTTTTTACAGTTTCAGAACCGTGTCCTAATATAACTACGACATCGTTCACACCTGATTTATTTGAAATATCAATTACATGGTTTACCATTTCTTTTCCACATACTTTATGTACTACCTTAGGGTTTTTAGATTTCATTCTAGTACCTTTTCCAGCAGCAAGTATTATTGCTTTAAAGTTCATTATTTCACTCCATTCATATAAATATTTTCTGTAAAGTAATTATTTACATACAATATTATATACTTTTGTCCGTTTTTTTTCTCAATAAAGTTGTATTTTTTTCAAAAACGTATGAAAAATATTATAGTATGCTAAATAAATCGTATAGATACATATTAATATCCGTATTTATCTCTAATAATATAACATTTTTTATTGAAAATTGCTAGGTTTTTCGCATTAATAATAATTAGTGTAAAAATGAGTTCTTACCACAGTATGATAATATCTCAAATTATGTATTTTTATACAAAAAAACCGAATCTTATGATTCGGTTTTAATATATAACAAATTAAATTATAAACTTATTCAGCAGCAACTTCTAATTGAGCTAAAGCTTCATGATAAGCTTTTAAAACTGTATCTTCAAGAACTTGTCTCATTTCTGCATTTATTGGATGAGCTATATCTCTAAAGTTACCTTCTCCTACTTTTCTACTTGGCATAGCAATAAATAGTCCATTATGACCTTCTATTACCTTAATGTCATGAACAACAAATAGGTTATCGAAAGTTATAGAAACTATACATTTCATCTTTCCTTCGTTTGTTATTTTTCTTACTCTTACGTCAGTTATGTTCATTCTCAATATCCCCCTTTATGATTTTGACAAAATATTACTTATTATAAACTGTATTCTAAATAATTCTATAAAGAAAACTGATATCCTCTTTTTTTTTGAATTTTAATTAAATTTTTCTAACTATCGTATTATTTATCATCAGATTCAAATTGTGAATCTCTATATTCATCTTTAAATGTTTTGAAATTAGGTTTTGCTATTATACTATCTCCGTTATTATCTATTTCAATTAATGATATGTAATCCTTTACCATTTTTTCTTGAGGTTTTGTTGTAGATATAAATACACCTGTACCCATTACTTGTGCTCCGAACTCATGCATTAAATCTGTCATACCTTTTAATGTTCCGCCACCTCTCATGAAATCATCAATTAATATAACCTTGCTATTTGGTTTTAATGCTTTTCTAGGTAAACTCATACTTTCTACTTTGTTGTTTCCACCTGTAACATAAGTCATACTTAATGTTGGTCCTTCTGAAACTTTCATATCTTTTCTTATTATAACTAGAGGTAGATTCATAGCTTTAGCTGTCATAAGTGCCATAGGAATACCTTTTGTTTCCATAGTTACTACATAATCAGCTTCAGTGTAATCTAAATTAGAAGCAAAGATTTTTCCGATTTTAGCAACTATAGCTGGATTGTAGATTAAATCTATTAAATATAAGAAACCTCCTGAAAGTTTTCTTGAGTCATCATTTACTTTTTCACATAATTCCATTAAGAATTGTTTATTTTCTTCAATTGATGTTTTTGGTATATATTTAACTCCTCCAGCAGCTCCTGAAATTGTAATTACTCTTCCTAATTCTAATTTTTCAAAAACATTTTTTACAACTAATAAATCTTCACTTATTGTAGATTTTGCAGCATTAAATTTCTCAGTAAAGTAACTTAATGTGTATATTTTGTTGGGGTTATCTGATAATATTTTTACTATAGCGCCTATTCTTTCCGTTCTTTTAAACTTCATAATTATTAAAACCTCCTAAAACGACTATCCTTACAATTTAAAGTATTTAATGCATAATCTCTCATAATATGGTATAATAAGATTTATGTTTAAACATAATATTTAATAAATAAAAGTATATATATTAATAGTATGTACATATTATACTTTAAATATTGAACATTAGTTAATTATACCACATAAATAGTTCAGATTATAGGACTTAATTAAAAAGAAAGGTGGTTTTATTTATGAATATACATTTTATTGGTATTGGTGGTATCAGTATGAGTGCCTTAGCAGAAATATGTCTTAATAAAAATTATACTGTTTCTGGTTCTGATATGCATGGCTCAGAACTTACTGAAAAATTAGAATCTCAAGGCGCAAAAATCTTTATAGGTCATGCTAAAGAAAATATATCTGATGATATAGATATAGTTGTATATACAGCTGCTATTCATCCAGAAAACCCAGAATTAGTTGAAGCAAAAAATAAAAATAAATTGACAATAAATAGAGCGGCATTTTTAGGCCAATTAATGAGAGAGTACAAAAACTCAATTGCAGTTTCAGGAACGCATGGAAAAACTACTACAACATCAATGTTATCTACTGTATTTGAACAGGCTGAATTAGACCCTACAATATTAGTTGGTGGTAACTTAAAATCAATAGGCGGAAATGTTAAAATAGGTCATTCAGATCATTTTATAACAGAAGCTTGTGAATATGTTGATAGTTTCTTAAACTTCAACCCTAAAATTTCAATAGTATTAAATATAGAAGAAGATCATCTTGATTACTTCTCTGGAATAGATGAAATAAAAGCATCATTCAACAAATTCGGTAAACTTTTACCTAAAGATGGTTACTTTGTAATCAATGGAGATAACCCTAACATGGATATATTACATGATGTTAAGGCAAAGGCTATTAAATTTGGTAAAAAAGAATCAAATGATGTTATAATAGAAAACATTGAATTTGATGATTTAGGATGTGGATCTTTTGATTTAAATTACATGGGTAAAAAATTAACTGGATTTAAATTAAGTGTACCTGGACTTCACAATATATACAATGCTACATCAGCAATAATCGTTTCATTAGTTTCTGGAATAGATTTAGAAACTATACAAGAAGGAATTTTAGCTTATACTGGTGTTGGTAGAAGATTTGAAAGAAAAGGTGAATATAATAATGCTGCTGTAATAGATGATTATGCACATCATCCAACTGAAATAAAAGCAACATTATCTACTGCAAAAAGATTCAAAAAAGGAACTTTATGGTGCGTATTCCAACCACATACTTACAGTAGAACAATATCTTTACTAGATGAGTTTGCAGAAGCATTCTACTCAGCTGATAAAGTTATAATAACTGATATCTATGCTGCTAGAGAAGATGACCCAGGAACTGTTCATTCAAAAGACTTAGTTCAAAAATTACAACACAATAACGTAGATGCTATATATATATCAGAATTTGATGATATAGTTAAATACTTAAAAGAAAATGTTCAACCAAACGATGTAGTAATAACTACTGGTGCTGGACCAATTTACTTAGTTGGTGAACAATTAATAAAAGAAGCTTAATTGTATATTTCTATAAAAAAATAGACTAATTTGAAAAACAAATTAGTCTATTTTTATTTTTATTAATTTTAAAAAGTTATCTATTTTATAAAATTTACATATATTTAAATTATTCACTATCTGATATTTTAAATATATCTGTTTTTATATAGTCAAAAAGATTATTTGAAACTTCATAATAAGAGATTAAATTATTCACTGTTATTTTTACATAATCCTCTCCCATTATATCTACTCTAGCTTCATAATTATCTGAAGTTATGTTAATAGTAAATTTATATTTACATCTTTCTCTAGCTTTTTCTGGTTGTATTTTTCCGACTAATCTTTTTTGTACCATTTTACTAGCCAAATCGTCATAACTCCATCCACTTATTTTCTTTGTTTCATCTCCATAATCTATTGTTACTTGCTTCCATGTTTTATATTGTTTTATAAAATCAAAAGAAGTATATATACTCGTATCTAAAATTTCTTTGAATTCTTTTTTATAAGCTACTGGCACTTTATAATATTCTTCTTTGTTTACTGTATAAACCCTAAATACATTTAAATCTGTAGAAAATTTTATATCATCATCTGTATATCCCTCATATATAGGTTTATAAGAATCCGGTGTTCTAATTTTACTAAATTCATTGAAAGAATATTGGAATTCTTGTACTTTTTCTTCTTCCATTCTAACGTTAGAAACATTCCCATCTGATATATATATTTTCTTCTTGCTTTTAAATTGACTTAAAAGACTTCTTGCATCTACTTTTTCTTCCACATCTGGAATCTTAGTACCCTGACCTTTTCCTATATTAGAAAAGTAATTAAAAGCAGCAAAATATATTATAAAGAAACAAATTATCCCCATTATTAAAATGGCACTTTTCTTCACCTTTCTTTTTGACATTATATTTCCCTCCATGCCTTAAAATTATCTATGATAATTATATAACTTTTTATTTAATTTTTTAAGTATTATTTATCATTATTAAGACATTCTTTAGAATTACAGTCAATACATGGAACTTCATCTATTATTTTAGGCTCTATCTCTACTTCTTTATTACATAAATCAAACTCACTTATACATGGTTCTACATGGACTGTTATTCCTTTTATAATTGCCAATTCATTAATTAATTTCTTTTCTAAATCATTAGCTATATCATGACCTTGTTTTACTGTTAAAGCTCCATCTACACAAATAACTAAATCTACATATGCAAATGCACCATGTTTTCTCGTTCTCATAGTTTTTATATGTTTTACGCCTGTTGTTTCTTTACAGTATTCTATTATTTGTTTCTCTTGTTCCTCATCTATAGAAACATCCATAAGTTCATTCATTGAATTTGTAAATATCTCTAATGCAACTTTACACACTATAAGCGCAACTACTATAGTTGCTATCGGTTCTAAAATTTTATAACCTAGCATAGCTCCACCGATACCTATAAATGCTGCTACTGATGAAAGTGCATCAGATCTATGATGCCATGCATCAGCCTTAAGAGATGGTGAATTTATTTTTTTTGCTACCTTTATAGTTATTCTATATTGATATTCTTTTATTGCTATTGATATTACTGCCACTATAAGTGGTATTAATGTCGGTACCTTCACTTCATCTAAATTAAATATTTTCTTTGCTCCATCAACACCTATAGTTACAGATACAACAATCAACATAATTGATAATAAAAATGATACTAATGTTTCTGCTTTTTCATGCCCATAATTATGCTCTTTGTCGCCTGGTTTTGATGAAATTTTATTTCCTATTAAAACTCCAACTGAAGTTATAATATCTGATGCAGAATGAATACCATCTGCTATCATAGCAGTTGAATTACCAATTACCCCTGCTAATACTTTTATAATTGATAAAAATACATTCCACAAAATCGCCAAAATTGTTACTTTACTTGCCTCTTCATATCTTGTTTCCATATAAATTCCCTCCTAATTAAATAAACTTCTATATTGCTAATGGATATATGTTTCTTTCAATATTAATTATCATTTCCCTAAAACGTAAAAATCACCTAGGAATTCTAGGCGATTTTTCTATTTTTATATTAAATTATGTTTATTATTTCCACTTATATGATATTTTTTATTTTATTTATATATACCCATTAAGTTCGTTTTAAAACAATTTTTGTATATTTTATTGTGTTATTCATTATATTATAACACCTAAAAGTAGAAATTGTAATCAAAATAAGCAAGTTTTTTCAATTAATTCTCAATTGATTTTACAGCTATTTTTCTATTTTTCTAGCCTTAGAATCTATAAAGCACAACCAATATCCAAGACTAGTACTTCTATTGTCACATGTTTGATATGTTGTAAAACCTGTTGTTCCTTTATCCGGTTGTTCAGATTTTTTGCCCGGTATTGCATAAATATAATTTTTTCTCTTGTTATATTCATCATATTGAACTCCAAATAAGTAATGTCTATATTTATATGAATTCATAGCTATATCACTATACATAGTATAATTTAAACTATTTACATATCCTAAATAAGGCATTGTATAACCACTCATTGTAGTTGGTGTAATTTCTATCTTCCACCATCTTGTATTTGGGATATAATCTGCTGCAAATGGTTTAACTTCTTTAAAATATTTTAGACCTTTCTTTATTTGTCTAGGCATAAGTAATTTTCCTGCACTTAATTTTTCATCAAAATCTGTGTTGCTTTTTTGAATAGTTTTTGGTTGATTGTATTGTTCTTGTTTCATATTTTTTCGTTTGTTTTGGGTTCTATCTTTAGAAATTAATTTTTGTTGTTTTGGTTTGATATTGTTGTCTCTTTCATCTTTTGGCATTTGTAGAGGTTTTGCGCATTCTTTTTTCGGTTTTGACTGTTGATTTGGTGTATTTTCTTCTTGATTTGTTTCTTCTATTTCTTCTACCTCTTCATATTCGTATTCAGGTTCTTCGTATTCAATATATTCATACTCCTCAATATCTTCTGTATCTTGTTGTTCGACCTCTTCTGTCTGTTGTATTTCTTCCGGTTCACTTGTATCTTGTGTTTGTAGGTTGTCATCTTCATTATCTAAATCATCTTCATATATATATTCTACTTCTTCATATTCATATTCGCCTTCATCAGGATTTACATATTCTACTTCTTCGTATACATCATTTCTATCGATATATTCTTCTTCATCACTTTCTGTGTATTCCTCGATTTCTTCTTCCGGTTCAAATATTAACTCTTCATAATTTTCTATTTTATTACCTTTAAATCCGATAAGTGGAACATATTTATCATAAGTAAGTGCAATTGCCTTAATATCACTATCATCTTCACCTAAATCTAGTACAAATTCACCCTTTCCTTGAGAGTTTAGATTAATTCTTCCTAAATTTAATCTTTCATAATCAGTACGAAGAGCGATTACATCATATCCATCTTTTAGATTTTTTAAATTTTCAACATATAGCGCTACTATTGATTTTTCATCATTTACTTCTATTTTAGCAAAGGCTTTAGGAAGAACACGTTCTTTACTTCTAAAGTTCATGTCCTTTGCCTCTAATATGATATAGTCTCTTTTAAATTTTCTTTTAGAAACCACTACTTATCCCTCCTTAAACATACTTGCTCAAAATATTATATGTTTAAGGTTTTGGAAAATAGTATTATTTAGATGAAAATTTATTTATTTCATTAGATAAATTAGCAAATTCATCTATGCTAAGAGTTTCTCCTCTTCTTTTTTCATCTATGTTTGCAGCTTTTAACGCCTCTTTTATTTGATCTTTTGATAAGAATCCTAAGCCGCCTAAAGAGTTTAATAAAGTTTTTCTTCTTTGTCCGAAAGATGCTTTTACTGTTTTGAAGAAAATATCTTCATTATCAACAATATATTTTTTCTCATCTCTAACATGAAGTCCTATAACTATTGAATCTACATTTGGTTGTGGGACAAACATATGTCTCGGAGCTTTTGCAACTATTTCTGTATCACAGTAATATTGAACAGCTACTGATAATGCACCATAATCTTTTGTAGATGGTTGTGCATTCATTCTGTCTGCAACTTCCTTTTGAACCATTACTACTATGTCAGTAACAGGAATATCTTCTTCTAAGAATTTCATAACTATTGGTGTAGTTATATAGTATGGAAGATTGGCAACTAATTTTACTGGTCCTCCATTTAACTTTTCTTTTATTAATCCTTGTACGTCTACTTTTAATATGTCTTCATTTACAACTTCAACATTATCTAAATCAGCTAATGTTTCTTTTAATATTGGGATTAATGTCTTGTCTATCTCGATAGAAACTACATTTTCAGCTACTTTTCCCATCTCTCTTGTTAGTGTTCCTATACCAGGTCCAACCTCGATTATTTTATCAGTTTCTGATAATCTAGCTCCTTCTAATATTCTGTCTATTACATTATCATCTATTAAGAAGTTTTGTCCTAAAGACTTTGAAAACTTAAAGTTGTGTTTATTTACTACTTCTTTGGTAGCTCTATGTGATGAAAGTCTATCCATTATTTTTTCCTTTCCTTAAATAATATTTTATTAAAATATTTCTATTATTTTTATCAATTATTATCTTATTAATACTAAGACATTTTTATTGACACATTTTCAATTTTAATATAAAAGCTATCTTTATTTTATTATTCTTCAGTATTATCTATAGAGTTTACAGCTTCAACAAATTCTTCTCTTGAAACTCCATAATTATTTAATCTGCTTAGGAATTGTTTTGCATTTCCGTATCCTATCCCTAATATTTGACCGATTTTATCTCTTCTATAAGATGCATCTTCATTTCCGATTAAATTATTTCTTATTAAGTCAACTTGTCCAAATTCGTCTCTCTTATTGCTACTTTCAGTTCTAACTTTATTAAGTGCTTTTATTATACTTTCTGGAGATGCATTTTCTATCCCTATATCTCCATCTTTTTTAGCTTCTTCCCTTGGTAAAAATGCATGTTTACATCCAGGTACTTCTTGAGCTATCTTCTTTCTTATTTTTTCACCAGCAAAATCTGGATCAGTAAAGATTATTACCCCTCTTCTCTTTTGGGCAGCTTTGATTCTCTCCATAACACCTTTAGGAAATCCAAATCCACCAGTTGTTATAAGTTCAGCATCTAAGGCTCTTTTTACTGCTGTAACATCGTCTCTACCTTCTACTACTATTATTTCTTTTATCATTTAATTTCACCTTTTTATTTTATATTTATTAAATTAGTATAAATTATCGTGTCTATATATTGCTAAATTTCAATGATTTCTTATCTCATTCGCATCTTTATATTTTAAATTTTTTTCATTATTTAATCAATCCTTTTTACAAAAGTCATCAATATATTTGATTAAAGTACTGTATTTTACACTAAAGTACTTAATTTATGATAAAATTTATATATTAAAGTTATTTACATATAAATTATAATTATACAAAAATTTTAGAGGGAGAATATTTAATGAAATTAAAAACGGGGATTAAAAATTTAATAACATTTTTTTTAATTGCAATTATATGCGTATGTGGTTATAGGATTTATGAAAAACTAAATGACTATAAAAAGGCAGACGATTTATACGCTAATTTAAGAACAGAAAAAGAAGTAAATCTTGATAAAAATAATAGTAATTCAGGTACAGCCAATACTATAGATTTATCATCTATAAACAAAGATTTTGTATGTTGGATTAATATCGAAAATACAAATATAGACTATCCAGTTGTCCAAAGTAAAGACAATTCTTACTATCTTCATCGTGATATCTATGGAAATTATCTATATGCGGGGACTACATTTTTAGATTATAGAGATTATTATGATGACAGTAAAAATTTAATTATTTATGGTCATAATATGAAAAATACTACTATGTTTAGTCAACTTGAAAAATTTAAAGAGGAATCATTTTTTAAATCAAATCCTACTATAACTTTAACAGATAAAAATGGGGAGAAAAATTATGAAGTTTTTGCTGTTTTATTAGTTAAGAAGGATTATCCATATACTATTCCGAACTTTAATAGTGATGACGAATATAATAAATTTTTAAATAAAATTGTCGATGATTCAATATTCAGCACGCAAAATAAACCTACATCCTCAGATAAAATACTTACATTAAGTACTTGTAGTTATGAATTTAAGGATGCTAGAACTGTAGTATTTTGTAAAGAAAAGAAAATAAATTAGATTTTATGGGGGGTTATTATGATAGTATCTAAAAAGCAAAAGTATAAATCTTTAAAAAATAGTAATTTAAATAATAAAAGTGTACTAATACTCGACTCATTTATATCGTGCATGAACAAGAAATCTCATAATATAAATATTCCAACAAATATAAATACACTTGGATATAGATGTTTTTATGATTGTGAAAATATAAAATCTTTATATGTTCCTCCAAATATATCGAATATTGAAAAAGGGGCATTTTATAACTGTAAAAGCTTAGAGAAAATTGAACTTCCAAAAGAATTATCTGATTTAAAAGATGAAACTTTCTATAATTGTTCAAGTTTACAATCAATAAATATACCAGATGATGTTTCTTATATTGGAGAAAGGTGCTTTTTAAATTGTGAAAATTTAAAAGAAATCAATTTTTCTAACAAGGTAAAATCTATTAATGACTCTGCCTTTAAAAATTGCTCTAACTTAACTAAAATTCAAATTCCTAATTCAGTTAAAGTTATCAGCAAAAATGTATTTTTTAATTGTTTTAACTTAGAAGAAGTTATATTACCTGATAATATCGATATATTGGAATCTTGTTTATTTGCTAATTGTAAAAAGCTAAATAAAATCAATATTGGACAAAATATTACAGAAATAAAGGAGCTTGCCTTCTTTGAATGTAGCAGTTTAAGCTCTTTAGATTTACCTCAAAATTTATCAAATTTAGGTTCTAGAGTATTTTCTAATTGTACTAACTTACAAGATATAAGTTTGCCAAATTCGATTGTTTCTATTGGACAAGGTATTTTCTCAAATTGTACTAATTTAAGAAAAGTTACTTTACCAAACAAACTTACATATATACCATCTAGTACATTTAATAATTGTATTAATTTAGAAGAAATCAATCTACATAAAACTGTAAAACAAATAGATAATTCAGCATTTTCTAATTGTAAAAAGTTAAAAACTATAGATTTACCTGAAACATTGCAGTCTATTGGTTCGGATGCATTTTCAGGTTGCGAAAAATTAAATCATATTACTTTACCTGACTCTTTAAAAAATATAGGTACAGCGGCATTTTATGATTGTAAATCATTATCAGAAATAAATATACCAAATACAATTAATACATTAAGTCCTTTGACTTTTGCTAATTGTAGCAATTTAGAAAAAATCAAGCTACCTAAAATGTTTGATAAAATACCAGATTCGTGCTTTGCAAATTGTACGAACCTATATGATATAAATTTACCTGAAACGTTAAATTATATAAATTCATATGCATTTTCAAACTGTTCATCATTAGAAAATATTAGATTACCTAAATCTATAAAAATGATAGGTGAACGTGCATTTAATAACTGTACTAATTTACGTAAGATTATTATTCCTAAATACATTAAATCAATCAGCAATTCTGCATTTGATAATTGTAATAATCTTGTTATTTACGGAGAAAAAAATTCTTATGCACATAAGTACGCTATTGCAAATAAAATAGATTTTGAAGAATATAAATTTATAAGCCTTCGAGGTATTTCTATAAAAAATTCATTTATATCTATGCTAAATAACAACCAAAGTAAATTAGATTTAGTTTTATACCCTGAAAATACAAATGATATTTTCAAAGTAAAATGGAGCTCTTCTGATGAAAATATCGTATCGGTAAAAGACGGCATTATTACTAGCCATAATGTGGGTATAGTAACTATAACTGCACAAGTTGGATATAATAAAATAGCAAAATGCATAGTTCAAGTTGAACGACCTTTAGAATCTATAAAACTTGAAACTGATTATTTAAGTTTAAATAAAAGCGAATCTAAATCTTTAAAAATAGAATATTTCCCTAAAAATCATACTTGCACAGATAACCCAGTTTGGAAATCTTCTGATGAAAATATTGCAAAAGTAGACTCTTATGGAAATATTACAGCTATTTCTAAAGGTGATTGTATTATTACGTGTACTTTAGATGGTAAATCTGACTCTTGCAAAGTTAATATTGATTTACCATTAAAAGAAATTACACTAGACAAAACTTCATTAAATTTAAAATGCAATGAATCATATAAATTAAATATATCTTATATACCAGAAGATACTACAGATGTTATATCATTAAATTGGTCTTGTATGGATTCATCAATCGTTTCAATCAATGATGATGGTACTATCAAAGCATTAAATCCAGGAACTACAGTAATAACTGCATCTGCTAATAATAAAATTGCAACTTGTATAGTTACTGTTAGATCTTGTATTTCTGCAGTTAAATTTAAAGATGATAGAATTAATTTAAAAGTAGATGATTCATTAAGTTTAGAAATACTAGATCAAAATAATGATTATGTTGAAAATGAACTTATAACTTGGAATATTTCAGATAGTAAAATAGCTAAAATAGAAAACAATCGCTTAATAGCTACAAATGAAGGTACTACTGTAATAGTTGCCCAAGTTGAGGGACTAATCGCTGCTGCTATTTTAAATGTTTCTTTGAAAAAAATTCGTTTATTCGATGTAAATTATTTAAAATCTAGTTCAAATATTATAACAGGAAAAGGAATAGTCGGAGCTACTGTTAAAGCCTTCAACAACAATGAATTAATTAGTGATACATGCATTATAAGTTCAGATAAAAAATTCTTACTTCATATCGAACCGCAAGAGCCCGGCTCAGAAATAAGAGTAGAAATATCTAAACATGGATATGAAACTAAAGAAGAAGTTATAACATCTTTATATGAATTTAATACATTTTATGTAGATTCAGTTGAAACATTAGATTCTAACAACATATATATTTCAGGAAGAGGTTGTAGCGGGGCTTATATAAGAGCTTACATAAAAAATACTCAGATAGGAAAGGCTTGTTCTGTAAATTCAGATGGACATTTTAAGATGCATCTTCCAAAAATAAAATCAGACACAGTCGTAACTTTAAAAATGAGACAAACTAATTATGTAACAGCTAATAAAAATATTATTATTCCATAATATAAAAAGGAGTAGTCAATCCAGATTGGATTGATTACTCCCTTTCTTTTACAATGATTTTCATATTTTAAGTAAGATTACTTCTCTTTTGCTATTAGAGTTTTAATTTACCTTTAATCAATATTGTCGCATATTTCTAATAAATTTTATATTTTTACTCATATATAATAGCAAATTAATGTCATTAGAATATAAAACTATTTTTTAAGATATTTTCGATTTCCTGTTGATCGTCTATTTTCTATAATGTCGGAAAATATTACTTAAAAATTTATATTATCATTTTATATTCTAAGGTATTTTTATAATACCACTTCTCTTAAATGTCTCTGATTTTTTAATCCTGTTTATCTACTTATTCTCTAGTTTATCTATTACTATATTTGTGACTTCTTAATTTGTTACTTATTTTCCCTTATTTATTACCTTTTTATTTTATACTTTATATAAACTTTCTATAATTTTTTTCTACGTTTATTATCAATCCATAATCCAATCAATACAATTAATGAAATTGATCCTATTATGATTTCATTTGTTAAGTTAGTATCACCTGTTTGTACATTTTGTTCTGGCTTTGTACTTTCCTCTGGATTACTTGGCATATTTGGTTTTACTGTATTTTCAGGTTTGTTCGGATTACTTGGGTCATCCGTATCTTCTGGTTTCTCAGGTTTATCTGGAGTTACTGGGTTATCCGAATCATCTGGATCTCCAGGCTTATCTGAATCACCTGGATCATCTGGATCACTTGGGCTATCTGGTTTCCCTGGATTTTCAGGTTTTTCTGGCTCATTTGGTTTATCTGAGTCATCTGGGTTTTCAGGATTATCTGGATTACTTGGTTTATCCGAATCATCTGGATTTTCTGGCTTATCTGGATTACTTGGTTTATCCGAGTTATCTGGATTTCCTGGTTTTTCTGGATCACTTGGTTTATCCAAATCATCTGGATTTCCTGGTTTATCCGAGTTATCTGGATTTCCTGGTTTTTCTGGATCACTTGGTTTATCCGAATCATCTGGGTCTCCAGGCTTATCTGGATTATTTGGTTTATCCGGGTCTCCTGGATTCTCAGGTTCATCTGTTATAATAAATGTATTAATAATTGTAACAACTTCTTTGTTTACATCTACTTTTACATTCTCTTTATCGATTTTCACCATATATCCATCATGATTTGTTTCACTTATATTATATTTATTTCCATAGATTATATCAGTAACTATTTTTTCTGTTCCTAATTCATCATAAGTAAATTTTATATACTTCTCTGTTGAACCATCTGCAAATTCTCCAGAAACTTTTATTGTAAATATTTCATTACCTTTTAGTTTCTCAATGTTAGAAACATCTTTTTTAACGTATAATGAAACATCTTTCGAATCGAACATTTCAACCTTTTGAATTTCCCCATTTTCTTTTACAGTAAATTTAATATCTTCTGCCAATAAGTATCCATCTGGAGCTTGTTTTTCTACTAAAGTATACTCTCCAACTGGTAATCTATTGATCTTATGAGGTTCTGTAGTACTTGTCCACTCTTCTATTATATTTCCTTCAGAATCAATTACTTGTAGTGTTGCACCTGGCAATTCTTCACTCGTAACTATATCTTTTTTCGATATTTCTACCTTTGTATAGTCATCTTGCATTATTGTTGATCCTGTGATATTTCCTTCTGCATCTATTGTAAATTCAATATCTTCTGCTAGTAAATATCCTTTTGGTGCTGCTTTTTCTCTGATTGTATATGTTCCTGCTTTTAAGTTATTTATAACATGTGGTTTAGTCGTAGATGTCCAGCTTTCTATTACTTTTCCTTTTGAATCCAGAAGTTCCAGCTTCGCTCCTTCTATCTCCTCACCTGTCGTTATATCTTGTTTTGATATTGGAACATTGTTTGTTTTTTCAACATCATATATTGAGAATTCTTGGATTTTTCCTGTCTCTTCAATTACTACTTTTACATCTTCTGCTAAATTGTATCCCTTCGGCGCTTTTACTTCATGTAATGTATATTCACCTACTGGTAGTTTACTTATCGTATACGCTTTATTTTCCGATGTAAATTCTGCTACTACATTTCCTTCGCTGTCTAGTAACTGTAATTGTGCTCCTTTTAGGATTTCTTTTGTCTCTAGATCCTTTTTAGTTATTTCTACTTTTGTGTAGTCATCTTTCATTTCAACTTTTTGGATTTCTCCAGTATTTGAAACAGTAAACTCCACATCTTCTGCTTTAACATATCCATCAGGAGCTGTGATTTCTCTTAAGATATACTCACCTATCGGCAATTTATTTATCTTATAAGGTTCTGCGGTACTTGTCCATTCTTCTAATACTTTTCCTGTTGATTTTTCAATTACTTGCAACGTTGCACCTGGCAATTCTTCACTTGTAACTATATCTTTTTTCGATATTTCTACCTTTGTATAGTCATCTTGCATTATTGTTGATCCTGTGATATTTCCTTCTGCATCTATCGTAAATTCAATATCTTCTGCTAGTAAATATCCTTTTGGTGCTGCTTTTTCTCTGATTGTGTATGTTCCTGCTTTTAAGTTATTTATAACATGTGGTTTAGTCGTAGATGTCCAGCTTTCTATTACTTTTCCTTTTGAATCAAGAAGTTCCAGCTTCGCTCCTTCTATCTCCTCACCTGTTGTTATATCTTGTTTTGATATTGGAACATTGTTTGTCTTTTCAACATCATATATTGAGAATTCTTGGACTTTTCCTGTTTCTTCAATTACTACTTTTACATCTTCTGCTAAGTTATACCCCTTCGGTGCTTTTACTTCATGTAGTGTATATTCACCTACTGGTAATTTACTTATCGTATACGCTTTATTTTCTGATGTAAATTCTGCTACTACATCTCCTTGGCTATTTAGTAACTGTAATTGTGCTCCTTCTAATACCTTTTTTGTCTCTAGATCTTTTTTACTTATTTCTACTTTTGTGTAGTCGTCTTGCATTTCAACTTTTTGGATTTCTCCGCTATTTGAAACGGTAAACTCTACATCTTCTGCTCTAACATATCCATTTGGTGCTGTTATTTCTCTTAAGATATATTCACCTATTGGAAGTTTATTTATGATATGGTCTTCTTCAGTTGTAGTCCATTCTTCAACAATTTTATTTGTATCTTTTTCAATTACTTGTAAAATAGCCCCTAATACAGGTTTTCCTGTTGTTATATCTGTCTTTGATATAGAAACTTTACCTGTTGCTTTTTTATTTGTAACTGTAGATAATACATCCTCATCACTCATAGTTACTGATGTTTTATCTATTGACTCTAAAATATACCTATTTCCTATTTGTTCCTCAGAAATTTCGTATTTATTTCCGTAAATCACTCCAGGTACATCTTGAGCTTGTCCTATATTGTTTTTGTCAAATATAAATTGTTTTGTAGTTTTTCCCTCTACATCTGAAAATTGTCCTGTAACTTTTATAGTAAATACATCTTCATCAGAAAGTGTTGCATTATCTAGTATTTTTTTAACTACAGATAATTTCCCTGATTGTTTTCTTATATTAGTTACTGATAATACTTTAACTTGTATAGAACCATCTAAAGTTACTGACTTTGTATTGTAAACAACATCATAATTGTCATTACTTATTTCAGATATTGTGTAAGTTTCACCATATATAGTATTTTCAACTATAACTTGTTTATTTAATTTATCTTTAGTGATTTCTATTGTCTTTGAATTTGTTCCATCAGAAAATTTACCACTTACTATTAATGTGAATATATCTTCATCACTAACTGTATTTATATTTTCAACATTTTTTGTTACAGCTAAAAGCCCACTAGCTTTTTTTGAATTAACAACTTCCACTAGTTGATTCTTTTTGTTAACTGTTACTTTACCTCTGTCTGTAATAAGCACATTATACGAATCTGAATTTTCTTCAGTTATTGTATAATTATTTCCGTAAATAACATTTTCGACTTCTTTATTTACACCATCTAGAGCTTCTTGTTTTGTAAATGATATTGTTTTTTGTTGTGAACCATCAGAAAACTCTCCACTAACAACTATATTAAATACTTCATCTATATTAAATTGATTTTCATCAACCAATATTTTCTTTACAAATAATGAAACATCTTTTGTATCAAACATCTCTACTTTTTGAGTAGTATCAGTTTCTGTTATTGTAAAATCAATAGAATCTGCTATTAAATATCCATCTGGTGCAGATTTTTCAACTAATGTATAGTCTCCCGGTTCTAAATTATCTATTTGATGTGGTTTACCTGTTGATATCCACTCTTCAACAACTGTACCTGTCGATTTATCAATTATTTGAAGTGTAGCTCCTGGTAATTCCTCATTTGTAACAATATCTTTTTTAGATATTTGTACATTTATTTTATGGCGTTTCTCTTTTTTGTTAGTAATATATCCTGCATCGCCATTTTGGACTTTAACTATACTATCTTTTTCATTTAAATTAATTGTATAAACAGTATCATCTAATATATATCCTTCTGGTGATTTGACTTCTTTTACATAGTAAGTATTTAATAACAGTTTACTAGATAAATCTTCTCCATTAGATGTTGTTATTATTTTTGTTACTAAATTTGTACATTCTTTGTTAGAATAAATACCAAATTCAGAGCCTGATAATATCTTGTTTGTATTCTCTTCATCAACTTTAGTTATTGATATTTGTGCTGATTCTGTAGTCCCAGGTATACTTACACCAACTTTTGCTGGTTCAGCAATTAACGTTATATCTTCATTGAATGAGTTCTTTGTTGAGTATAAATATCCAAATGAGTTCCAAGCAACTTCTCCTGGTATAGCATCATCGCCTATAATACCTTCAAAGTAAACTCTTAACATTTGTCCTTGTTTTAATTTAAAACCATCCTTTAATGTTACACGTAGAGATTTATGAACATTTTTGTCATATGATGAATCCCAAGTAGTCACAGAATTCCAATCTTCATCTGTATAAGAAATTTTGCTAGAATATCCTACTGAATATTGAGATGAATCAACAGTTGATATGAAGTTTTTATCACTATCTAATATATCAACTTTAAAGTTTGGATTATCTGCTAAGTAAACAGTAAATTCTGAGTTTCTAGAACTGTTTAAATTTACAGTACCTACATCTCCTACATGAGGGAATTTATCTATTAATGTTAAATTATATATATCACCCTCGCTGTTACTTTTTACATATAACGTATATCCTACTTTTTGACCTGCACCGCTACTTATAACAGTATTATCATTTTGTTTATATCCATATCCATTGGCATGATTATCACCATAACCATTACCAGTTTTATCTTCGTCTAACACTTTATCATATCCTGATAAATCACTTATCTGTTTAAATGAATATGTTGCATAGTTTCCAAATATATGTGCTGATGCTTGATTTTCTATAGCATCTTTTTTCTCGCCGTTAATTTCAACTTTCGTTACATTTCCTTCTGTAACGTTATCTTTCTTAAATGATTGTGTTGGAACTAGCGATACATTATTCACATATGTACCGAAATTCGCTATATCACTGTCATTTGCTGATACAAATGTTATTTCTGCATATCCACCACTTGGAATAGTATATTTTTCGTTCTCTAACTTCCAAGTTAAAACTTGAACTTCTTTTCCTTCTGAATTAGTTTTTGTCGATACATCTAAAAGATTTCCTATATCAAAACTATCTCTCTTACTTCCATCTTTATTGTAAATAGTAATATTTTGAGTATGCTTACTATTTTTAGATAAAGTATATGGATTAGGTAAAGTATCAATCACTGTATAATTGACCATATCAGAAGAATCATAATTATTTCCACTATTGTTTACTTTTATTGTCCATTTTAAAGATGATTTTATAGCTATTTTAGAATTTTCATCTACCTCATGCAATTCATTACTTCCTGCATTATAAAATCCATCTAATTTTTTACTTATCCCTGGGAATATACCTACTTTTTTAATTGTTACATCAGATTCATACCAAGTTGTATTTTCGCCACCATAAATTCCATCATAATTTTTATTTAATATATTACAAGATCCATCATTTTTAGGTGATTTATCTGTATTTGTTGAAAATGGTAGTTTTACATCATTTCCTGGTGCCTCTTTTTCTGTAGTATCATATGCAAATGCTATTTTATTTACTGATGATAAGTCTGCAACATTGTTATCAATTTCACATAAATATGTAAATACTATTGCATGACCCGGCTCTAACTCTGCCCCTTCATTAAATGTAAATACAATTTTCTCATTATTATCATAAGCAGCATTTACAACAATACCTGCATCTAAAGTTACACCTTGAGGTAAATTAATATCACTAGCATAATTTATAGTTGTTATTTGGTTTGATTGATTTACATTATAAAACGCATTAGAATCTTTACCTAGTGTGATATATTTGAATCCTTTAGGAAGAATGTCTACAGCTTTTTTAAGTGGAAGATTATCACTACTATTTGCATCATTATATATAACATATGTGTATACTACTGCATTTTGCGTGCTTCCATAACTATAAAGTGAATTACCATTTACTGAGTAATATCCAGATACAGAATCCTCATTATATCTAGTATATTTACCAATTGATTTTATTCCTTTTTGTGTCCATATATTATTTTTTATTGCTGGGTAATAATACTCTGTTTCACCTTCAGCAACAACATTATTTTTTATTCTTAATTCGATAGTATTGTGAAGTCTATAGTCAACTGCTCCGTCTTTAGGGACTTCTGTTGCTTTCGAGAATTCACTTGTCGTAACTGCTTCAAAAGTCAGTTCTATTGTATCTCCATTTTTTAGTACTCCACTTCCAAAACTAAAGTTCATATAATACCAGTTTGCACTTCCATTTAATCTTAATGGATTTTCTGTAACTATATTCCCATTAGAATCAGTTTGTTTTTCTGTAATATTTAATGATTTACTTTTATCGATAATATCGTTATTTGTGAATCTATCCATAAAAGAAATATCCCAACAATTTATGTCTTTTCCTGTATTGTTTGTATATTTAATTTTAAATGTTACCTTATCTCCTACTGAAATAGGATTTGTTTTGTTATCTGCTAACTTTCCATCTACATATGCTTGTTTTATAACTTTTGTTTCTGGATAAGTAAGCTCAACTGTTGCATCATCTGATATTTGAGTACTATTGAAATTTAGTGTTGCTGTATTTACAATAGTTCCTGCCTCTACTTCATCTGAAGACTTAGGCGTTGCAATTACATTTATACCATTTACTACCTTAAAATCAGTTCCTACATCTCCAAAATTAAAAGTTATAGATTTTACATTAACTATATCTTTATCATCGATTAAAGATGTTAATTTTGAGTTTTGTGAAGGATTGTCTATTTTTATAGTTTTAGTTGAATAATCATTAAACATGACTTCTACATTATAATTATCTATCCCCTCATAAGAACCTGTTGTTATTTCTTTAAGTTTGAATTTGGAATTTACCCCATTCCATGTTGAGAAATCATCTCTGACTGTTACATTTTTTAATGAATTTTTTGAAGTATTAGAAAAACCAGCTATAGTAAATGTAACATCTTCACCAGATCCGATTGGTACAGAAGCCTTATCTACAGATTTATTTATTTTTAAATCTACATCTTTAGGCGTTTGATATGTTTTGCTTTCTTCTCCCTCAACATTTAATGTATTTACTATTGATCTATATCCATTAAGATTAAATAATGAGTCAAAAGTTTTATCTTTTGGATATGTTAATGTAACAGTTTGGTTGAAAGTTTGATTTGGCTCAAGATTTACATCTTTCCATGTTAAGATGCCATCTTTTAATTCAAGATTATATTCATCCAAATCACCAGATGTTGTTATTGTTATATTATCGCCATCTATTTTCCACCAGTCTATAACATTTCCGTTTTTATCAACAGGTAAAATATCTTTTACATCAACTTTAGTTTTTTCTTTCCCCGTATTTGATATGTTTAAAGTGTATGTAACGCTTTGACCTTCTCTTATATCATCAGAGCTAGATGTTTTATTAACTCCAATTTTATATCCATCAAGTCCGATTTTTACTGTTGCTTCTGCTTTTTGTCCATTATTATTTGTAACTTGATTTTTTACATCAATAGTTTTTTCTTCACCAGTAATTAATTTATCTGGTAAATTTTCTGTTACAACTTTCGCGTTGTATCTTAAGTCTATTTTTGACCCTTTTTTAACATTCCCAATTTCCCATGTTATTGTATAAGACTTAGTTAATTCATTGTATTTTACTGTTCCTGTATAATCCCCTGATTTAATTGTATTATTAGACTTATCATACTCTGGAACTAAACCTGCTGGCATAATATCCACTATAGTCTGTTTTTCTGAATCAAGTTCACCATAATTAGAAACTTCTACTGTATAAGTTATAGTCTCACCATCTTTAAATATCTTGTATGAATCATTTGCGTATTTATTTAAAGATATTCTCGCTGATGGTTTTACCACTTTATTTACAGTTTCATTAGTGTTTTTATTGTTTACAGTTGCAGTATTTTTGATAAGAGTTCCTTCATTACAATCAGTAACTTTCACATAAAAAATATAAGTTTTTTGAGCTCCTGCATCTAAGCTATTAACAACCCATTTTACTTTGTTATTTTCTAGTGTATATCCATTAGTCCATTGTTCTTGATTTATAATTTGAGTATTTTGTGGGATTATATCCTCTACAACAAAATTCTCTAATTCGGAACTACCATCGTTTTCTACAGTGATTTCATATTTTATAATGTCACCTATTTCTACATCTGAACCATTTTTTCCAACAACTTCACTAGATTTTCTTGAAGTTATTCTAGCAGTTGTAGGAGGTACAGTTGTAGTAACTTTATCTTCTGAAGTTGAGTTAGAATTTCCTACTATAGGTTTGGCATCAAAGCTAACCTTGTTTGTTATAGTTTCTTCTTGTTGTGTTTTTTCTGCAACTAAATTTGATGTATAAAGAGTAACTTGCATATCTGGCTCTTTAATTTCACTGTCTGGATTTAAATCATTTTGCCTCGTATGAATTATCTTTATTTTTCTTCCTTCGATATTAATTTTGGCATCTTTTTCACTTACTTCTAGAATCTTTTTGCCTCCTATTGTAAGTACTCCATTAGATGAATTTATTTCACCTTTTGGCAGATTAATCGAACTAGGTAGTTTCAACTCATCTGTAACAGTATATTCTTTTGTAAATATCTCGCCTACATATCCTTTATTATTTGATGTAGCTTTGATATTCTATACTATTGATTCATCTTTTATACTACCATTGTTATTTCTATCTATAGTTTGTTTATTTGCAGTTTTTGAAATATTATCCCAACTAAAAGATGATTTTGCAGTAATAGTAAAATCACTTATTATGCATTTTTCATCTGCTACTTTATCAGTAATTATATTATCATTTGAGTCTAATATTTCTGTTTTTATTATTACTTTTTCTCCATCATTAGTTACACCATTTTTGAATATCATTTGAAAATCAAATTGGTTAGTTGAACCTTGAGTAAGCTCTGTTATAATATATCTCTTTCCACCCTGTCCATTTACTAATTTTAGCTTTATGCCATCCAAAGTTATCTCGTTTTGGATTGTTCCATCAGATTTTTGAAAATCCGATAATATAACATCTGGATTATCTATTTCCAGTCTAATTTTATAATCCCCTATTATATTTGAATTAGAACCTGTTGATGTAACATGTACACGAGTGACTTGTCCTGTTGGAATTGAAATATTTCTATCAGTTATATTACTTTCTTGTCCAACTTTTATAACTAATTCTTGATTTACTTCTTCTGATTTAACATTTTTAATATTATTTTTTTCAGTTTTTTCATTTTCAGTAGATTTTTCATTAGAGGTATCTTCTTTATTGATATTATTTTGTATATTGTCTTTTTCTGAAGATAGCTCTGCTTCTGTTATGTTACTATTTTTATCTAGATTTTTATCATCAATTATTCCCTCATTTTGATCATCTGATGTTTGTTCATTATTGTCGATATTCTCCTGTGATGATACATCCTGAGATATTACCTCTTGCCCTTGATATTCATCTACAGTTGCATAAGCATATTGTAATGTGTCTGTGCTTATTAATAGCAATGCTAAAACAATTGCAATAACTTTCTTGAATATGCGATATAAATGTGTATTCATTATTTGATTTTTCTCCCTTGCTAATTATTAATTAGAAATATTTAAATCTATTGCAAAGGTAAATTTAAAATAACATCACTCCATATTTATGCAATTTTGTAAAAAAATGAATAAACCACTGTAATAGCTATTATATCATATTTATTTCTTAATTATTATATAAATAAAAGCAAAATTGTAATTTAAATAGAATTACAATTTTGCTTTTATTTAATAAATTATTTATTATCTATGTTTATATCTATTGGATATTTATATTTAACAACTAATCTTAAATCCAATAGATACGATTCTTTTTTATCTACATTTTCAAATTCAATACTTGATATCTTTGATCCTGTCTCGTATGATGTGGCTATATATGAATTTCCATCTAATTCACTACCTCCATCATAACTAATAGATGAATCTGTTGTATATTTTACAGTTAAATGTCCTTTACTGTATTTAACATCTTTAATAATAACCTCTTTTCCGAAATAATCTATCTTTTTAGGGTACTTATCGTCTATTTTTAACTCTATTTTTTTATTTGCATTTACTAAAACTCCATCTGCTTTTAGTTTCAGCTTTTTGCCTTTATCATAGTATACTGAAGGTACTATAGTTTGGCTCCATCCTCCATTTTCTAATCCCATACCAGATAATTCTAATGAAGATTTATAAATCTCTCCATTTTCAGATATTATTCTTAAATTATCTAATCCTTGTAATTCACCTATATTTGTTACTTCTCCAGATGTGTTTAAATACATCATTGTAGGAGATACTTTTAACTTGTCTATATTTAAATTCAGATCACCATCATCTATTTGTTTATTTACTTCTATATTTTTAGTTTTGCTTAATTGTTTTGGTATCTCCAATTCTACATTTGTTGTCCCAAGTGTTTCATATTTGAAATCATCACTCTTTTCATATGATGCACTCACTTTTAGCAATTTAAGTTTTAATGATAATGTATTTTTTCCCTCTATTAATTCTGCTATATTACCTCCAACAATATTTATTGTTGTTTTAATATTTCCATCTTCATCTTTATCAAAATTTCCTCCACTCATTGCAGCCTCTACAGAATCTACATATAATTCATAATAACTTGTATTATCAACGTTATCGTCGTCAGAAGTAATCATATCATCTACTTTTGTTTCCATTATTGCTTCAAAGTTTATTCTTTGTTCATCAATATAAATGTTTTGAATTGTAATATCATATCCTCCAATATTTATATGTTGTGCATCAGATGTTTTGTATCCATTATTAACTGCATTTTCTATTCCGATATCTCCAAAAATATATTTAAACATTGTATCTGCAAATGTTCTAAAACCAGGTACAAATGCATATGAAACACCTATTATCAAAATTGATGCAACAGATGTTATTGCCCATTTTCTGTATTTTTTAGGTTTTAACTCTTTTAATTTATCATTTAATCTTTCATCTAATTCATCTGGTATTTTTATATCTTCATTCTCAAATTCGCTTAATAATTTTTCTATTTCTTTCTCTTCATCTAAAAAATTTCTTTTATCTTTATTCATATTATCTCACCTCCAAATCCTTTTTCATATTTCTAAGAGCTGTATACATTTTTCCTTTTACAGTTCCTACAGGAACATCGAGTATATTCGCTATTTCATCTAGTTTATAACCCATATAAAATTTCAATCTAATCATTTCTCTAACCTGTGGTTCTACCTTTTCCAAACTTCTTTCCAAATCAAGTTTTTCTTCTTGATTATCTGATTTTGACTTTATAATTCTAGAAGTTTCAACATCCTCCAAATATATTAATTTATTATTTTTGCTAATAATATTCTTAGCTTCATTTATAACAATTCTCAAAAACCATGTTTTGAAATATTGTGGTTCTTTTAAATTTTGTATATTTTTTAACCCCTTCTCCACGGCTTGTAAATATGCATCTATGCTGTCTTGTTCATTTTTTAATATTGTGTATGCTAGTTTATATCCCTCATTTTTTAAGCTATGTACTAGAAGGCTATAAGCTTTAAAATTTCCCTTGATTGCTTTTTTAATTAATTTTTCGTCCATTACCTTTACCTCCCTTCACATATTAGACTAATAAAGTTATTAAAAAGTTATAAATATTTTTCTAAATTCTATATGAATATACATTTGAATTAAATTTCTTCTGACTAAATGTATTTTCTAAAAATCCACATAAAAAAAGCATACAAAATATTTGGCTATTTTGTATGCTTTTTAATAAAAATTATCTATTTAATTCCGAAGAATTTTTTAGCATTTTCTTTTGTTGCTTCACAAACTTTTTCATAAGAAATTCCTTTTTCAACTGCTATTGTATCAGCTACAAATTGTACTAGTGATGGATCATTTCTTTTTCCTCTATGTGGCGTTGGTGCCATATATGGTGAGTCAGTTTCTATTAATAATCTATCAAGAGGTATTTCTCTTACTACTTCTTTTGTTTTTTTGTTGTTTTTGAATGTTACTGTTCCTGATATTGAAATATAACATCCCATTTTAACATATTCTCTTGCTAATTCAACATTTCCACTATAGCAATGAAGTACGCATCCTATTTCAGGACTTTTTGTTGATTTTATAATCTCAAAAGTATCTCCATGTGCATCTCTATCGTGAATTATTATTGGTAATTTTAATTCATTAGCAAGTTCAATTTGTCTTTTGAACCATTTTTTTTGAAGTTCTTTATATTCAGCATCATAGTAGTAATCAAGTCCAATTTCTCCGATTGCCACTACTTTTTCATTTTCTATTGCCATTCTTTTAAGTTCTTGTATATCATCTTCAGTTAAGTCTTTAACGTCATGTGGATGAACACCTACTGCTGCATATATGAAATCATATTTGTTTGCAAGTTCAACACTCTCAGCTGATGTTTTCATGCAAGCACCTGGGTTAACAACTAAATCAACGCCTTTTTCATTAAGAGAAGAGATTAACTCTCCTCTATCTTCATCAAATCGTTCATCATTTAAATGTGCATGTGAGTCAAAAAGCATATTTACATCTCCTTATCTAACTTCACAACCATCATTTGCACCAACAGCAGTTGGTATTATTAAATCATCACCATCGTTACCTGCTGCAAGTATCATACCTTGAGATTCAACACCTCTTAATTTAACTGGTTTTAAGTTGCATACTACTATAACATCTTTTCCAACCATTTCTTCTGGTTTATACCATTTAGCTATACCAGATACTATTTGTCTAGTTTCTGAACCTAATTTAACTTGAGAAACTAAAAGTCTGTCTGCTTTTGGATGTTTTTCGCAGCTTAATACTTTACCTACTCTTAATTCTACTTTATCAAGGTCATCTATTGTTATTTCTTCTTTATGTTGTAATGGAGCTTCTGTCACTTCTTCTTCCTCGTCTTTCTTTTCTGCAAATAATTCTTCAAGTTCTGCAACTTCTTTGTCTATGTCTAATCTTTGGAATAATATTTCACCTTTAGTTACTTTTGTACCTGGTTTTGTTAATCCAAATGTTGCAGTACTTTCCCAATTTGTTAGCTCTTCACCTTCTATACCCATTTGAGCGTATATTTTCTTAGCTGTAGTGTTCATTATTGGGTTTATTAATGTAGAGAATATTCTTATTGATTCACATAAGTTGTATAAAACTGTATCTAATACATCTTTTTTGCTTTCGTCTTTTGCAAGTACCCATGGAGCAGTTTCGTCGATGTATTTGTTAGTTCTTCTTATTAATTTCCATACACCTTCTAATGCTTCGTGGAATTGCATTTTGTTCATTTGTTCTTCGAATATTCTTCTTGATTCTTTAGCTTGTTCTTTTAATGCTTCGTCAAATTCAGTAGCAACTTTTGGTTCTGGTATTATTCCACCATTGTATTTTTCAACCATTGCTATAGTTCTACTTACTAAATTTCCTAAGTCATTAGCTAAGTCTGTGTTTATTCTTGTTACGAAGTTTCTATGAGTGTAACTTCCATCTTGACCAAATGCGAATTCTCTTAATAGATAGTATTTTAATGTATCTATTCCGTATCTTTCTATCATTTGTTCTGGGTAAACTATGTTACCTTTTGATTTACTCATTTTGTCGTTAGCAAATAATATCCAACCATGTCCAAATACTTGTTTAGATACTGGTAAATCTAATGCCATTAATAATGCTGGCCATATTATTGTATGGAATCTGATTATTTCTTTACCTACAACTTGTATGTTAGCTGGCCAGTATTTTTGGAATAATGAATCGTCTTCGCTCATATATCCTAACGCAGTTATATAGTTGCATAATGCATCTACCCAAACATATATAACGTGTTTTTCGTCGAATGGTACTTTTATACCCCAGTCGAATGTAGTTCTAGTTACACATAAGTCTTCTAGACCTGGTTCTAAGAAGTTAGCTATCATTTCGTTAGCTCTAGCTTCTGGGAAACAGTAGTTAGGATTTTTGAATAACTCTTTTATTCTATCTTCATATTTAGATAGTTTGAAGAAGTATGCTTCTTCTTTTGCTACATAAGTTTCTCTACCGCAGTCAGGGCATTTATCTCCATCTACTAATTGAGATTCTGTCCAGAAACTTTCGCATGGAGTACAATATCTTCCTTCGTATTCACCTTTATATATATCACCTTGTTCATATAATTTAGTGAATATTTTTTGAATTACTTTTGTATGTCTTGGTTCAGTTGTTCTTATGAAATCATCATAAGATATGTCCATAGTCTTCCATAATTTTTTTATGTCAGCTATCATACCATCTAAGTATTCCATTTCTGTCATACCAGCTTCTCTAGCTTTTGTTTGTATTTTTTCACCATGTTCATCAGTTCCTGTTAAGAATCTTACATCATATCCACAGAAACGTTTGAATCTAGCTATTGCATCTGTTGCAACAGTTGTATAAGTGTGACCTATATGTAATCTACCACTTGGATAGTATATAGGCGTTGTAATATAAAAAGTTTCTTTGCTCATTTTATTTCCTCCTTAGATTTTCAATATATTAAAAAAAACTCGCCCCCTATGAAACCATAGGGGCGAGTTATATTCGCGTTACCACCCTAATTATCCAGATAAAACTGGATATCTTAGTAGACTGTTAACGAGTCCATCCGTCTTATCCTAAATTAATTCAGATAAGAAGCTCCAAGGCCATATTCAATAATCAATTCGACGCTAGCTTTCACCTTACCTAGCTCTCTGTGGATAAATTGGATTATCTACTCTTCTCTTCATTGCTTTTAAATAAATCAATATTTTTATATTATATAATTTTAAACAAAAAATTCTTTTTTATTCAAAATAAACTTATTTTTAAGATAATTTCTTATATCGTTATTATTTTATTAAATAAAAAAAAACTTGTCAAGATTGATACTAATTTATTATTTTATTTCAGAAAATGTATATCTTTCTTTACGAGGCAGAAGAATTTCAAACTCAGTAGTAAGTCCATTATCATAAACTTTTTTATGGAATTCTGGAAGTTTTCTTCCTATCCATTTTTCCAAAGTTGCCTCCATATCATCAGTACAAACTTCTTCGTCAAAATTCATATCAAAATTATATATTCCAGCACAAGGATTATAAACTTCTCTACTTACTTCATATTTTTTCAAATTAACCACCCCTATTTCAAATTTTTAATATTATTTATATCTTAAAATTCTTTCCACTTTAATTATAATCTCATTTTCTAACAATTTTCCAATATTTTTATTCGACAATCATACTTTTTATTGAAAAAACAAGGGATTAACAAGATATAACTCTTTGTAATCCCCTAAATTTTATCCAAACATTAAATAACATATGTACACAGATGCAAGTACCCCCGCAAAATGACTAAGTAATGCACAAACTAAAGTATGGCGTGTCTTTTTTATTTTTTGACTTCCATAATAAATAGCCATAGTATAAAAGACTGTTTCAGATGCACCTACAATAGTTGCTCCCATTTTTTCTACTAAACTATCAACTGATACTCTTGCAGCAAGCTCACTATACATACCCAAAGCCCCACTTCCTGATACAGGTTTCATTATTATAAGACCTATTAACTCTTTTGGTATCTTAAAAAAATTTGCAATAGGTGCAAATATAAACTCCAACATTTCTATCCCTTTTCCAGATTTAAAAATCCCTATAGCTATAAAAATTCCTATTATATATGGAAGTATATTTAAAGCTGTTTTTAGCCCATCAATTGCGCCAGTAATAAATGATTCAAATACATCTATCTTTTTATATTTTCCATATACAATTATAAATAGCATAATTAAAGGAATTGCTAAATTAGCTATTAAATCCAGCACTATCTACTCCCCCTCTCAAAAATCTTACAAGACACAATAGCTACTACAGTTGAGACAGTTGTCGCTACCAATGTTGAAATTATAATTTCATTTGGATTTACAGAGCCGGCATCTGCTCTTATTTTTAGCATTGTAAATGGTATCAACTGAATAGATGATATATTTATAACTAAAAACATTATCATTTCATTAGATGCTCTGTCTTTTTGTTTATTCAAAGTTTGGAGTTCTTCCATAGCTTTTAATCCAAATGAAGTCGCTCCATTTCCTGCCCCCAACATATTTAGTATTATGTTCATTATTATGTAACTCATAGCTTTGTGATTTTTAGGTATCTTAGGAAATAATCTTTTTAAGATAAAATCCATTTTTTGTCCTATCATATCTATTAGCCCAGAATCCCTTGCTATATTCATTATTCCCATCCAAAGAGCCATTATTGCTGCCAAACCTATTGTAAATTCAATAGCTCTAGAACCTTCATTTAAAATTACATTATTTAGTTCCGGTAGATTTCCAAAACATATACTTCCCACTATACCTATCGTCACCATATAAAACCATATTTTGCTAATTTTTTTCACCTTCCTTTAAAATAGTATTATTTTTGTGTGCAATAGTTAATTGTTACTTTAAATAATTTTATGATGTATGAATACTACTTTATACTTGAAAGTTTAGCAATATTGTGTTTTAGTATATGTATAGGGTTTTTAATTAATTAAAAATATTTAAGGAGAAATAAAAATGCGAAATTTAACTCTACTTACAGATTTGTATCAACTTACAATGATGAATGGGTATTATGAAAAAAATATTCATGAAGATATAGTTGTATTTGATATGTTTTTTAGAAAAAACGCTTGCGACGGTGGCTACACTATTATTTGTGGTATTGAGCAACTAGCTGAGTATATAAATAATTTGCATTTTTCAGAAGATGACTTAGACTATTTAAGAAGTTTAAACTTGTTCTCTGAGGGGTTTTTGAATTTTCTAAAGGAATTTAAATTTACAGGAGATATATATGCAGTTGAGGAAGGTACAGTTATGTTCCCTGGCGAACCTATAATAACTGTAAAAGCACCTTTATATCAAGCCCAATTAATAGAAACTGCGTTACTTACTATAGTGAACTTCCAATCACTAATAGCAACTAAAGCGTCTAGAGTTTGTTATGCTGCTCAAGGGGATCCTGTTCTTGAATTCGGACTAAGAAGGGCTCAAGGACCAGATGCAGGTACTTATGGTGCAAGAGCTGCTGTTATCGGTGGTTGTGCTGGTACAGCTAATGTATTAGCGGGGAAAATGTTTGACATACCTGTCGTTGGAACACATGCTCATAGCTGGGTTCAAAAATTCGATACTGAATTAGAAGCCTTCCAAGCATATGCAGATGTGTATCCAGATAATTGCTTATTATTAATAGATACATATAACGTATTAAAAAGTGGTCTTCCAAACGCAATTAAAGTATTTGATAATTTAAGAGCTAAGGGATATGAACCATCTGGTATACGTATAGATTCAGGAGATTTACAATATCTTTCTAATGAAGTAAAAAAAGAATTAGAAAAAGCAGGATATCATGATTTAAAAATAACTGCTTCTAATGATTTGGATGAATACATAATTTCAGACTTAAAATCAAGCGGTACAGCAGTCAATTCATGGGGTGTTGGTACTAAACTGATTACGTCTGCAGAGTCACCTTCTTTAGGTGGTGTTTATAAATTAGCTGGTTCTTATAAAGGAGATACATTAATACCTAAAATAAAAGTATCTGAAGACCCAGAAAAAATAAATAACCCAGGTTATAAAAAAGTGGTTAGAATATTTGATAAAGAAAATATAGCTCAAGCAGATTTAATAATGCTAAAAGATGAAGCTATTGATACTACTAAACCTTTAACAATATTCCATCCTACATATACTTGGAAAAAATCAACTTTTGAAGACTATACAATCAAAGAACTTCATAAACCTTTATTCATTAATGGTGAATGTAAATATGAATACAAACCGATTAATGAGATAAAAGCTTATGTAAATTCTCAGCTTGAAACATTCTGGGATTCTTATAAGAGACTTTCTTCATCAAAGAAATATAAAGTCGATTTATCTAAAGGACTTTGGAATTTAAAAACTGATTTATTAGCTTCAAAGAAAGTATTTTAATAAAAATAATTTATAGATAAAGAGGGGGGTCAATTAATGGACGTTACTGATTACAGAATTATAGAGATATTACAAAAAGATGGTAGAATCTCTATGAAAGACTTAGGAAAAATAGTAGGATTAACTTCTCCTGCCGTTTCAGAAAGAGTGAAAAGACTAGAAGAATCTGGTGTAATTGAAGGTTATAAAGCAATTGTAAATCCAGATGCATTAGGAAGAGTTATAAAAGCATTTATACACATATCTTTACCAAGTGATAAATATGAACCATTCCTAGAAACTGCAAGAAAAGATCCTCGCATAGTTGAGTGTCACCATATAACTGGAGATGACTGCTCGCTACTAAAGGTTATAGTGAAGGATATGTATGAGCTTGAAAGTGTTATCGATAGTATAAAATCAATAGGTACAACTAAGACCTCTGTTATTTTATCTACGCCTATACAAGCAAAATCTATACTATAATTAATTTAATATAATAAAAAAATAGTCTGCTAAAGGTACAAATATTAAGTACCATTTGGCAGACTTTTATTTTATATTTCTTTATCTGTTTTGTATCTATAAAAATACACAGTTAAAATAAATTCCATATATGTTTTTATTACTCCATTGTCCTCTAAAGGATTTAACAATTTTCTTGTAGCTACTAAATCACAATATCCAAGCAACATTATGCCTATAATATCATCACCCAGCTCATCAAATTGTTTCCATAATGCTTCTTTTCCAACATTTCCTGTTTTATACGCTACTAATAAAGTCATATGGTAGCGTACATATCTAAATAGTTTTTCAGTAGTTATTTCGCTTAGTCCTAATTCCTTGCCTAATTTAAGAACTATCTCACCACCAGTTACATCATGTCCCTTAAAATGTGTTCTACCTGTGGCATCTACAGTTTTAGCTGCTGGTTTACCAATATCATGTAAGAAAACACCTAATTTTAATATTTCTAATGTAGGAAACCCCGATTCGTCTTTTGAATTTAAATAATTCCAAATATCTTCTTTTAGATGACTTGGGAAAAACCTCTCTGTTTGTAATATACTTTCAAAATGACCTAGAGTATATAGAGAATGTTGAAAAGCATTAACTATATGATATTTGCATTTACCAACTTCCTTCATATCCTTAATGCTAGGTATTATTTGTTCTAATAAACCTCTTTCATCTAGTTCTTCTATTTTTGTAGAGGAATTTTCATATTTCAGACATTGCAATAACTGCTTTCCTATATCCATCTAATCACCCCTGTTTATAAAATTAAACAATCTATCTCAATTTTACTACAAGTCTAACACTTGCTTATATACAACATCTTTTTTTAATTTTCTTTCTTTGCAGACAGTTTTAATGGCGTCTTTTTTGCTAAGACCATCATTAATTAAAACTTCAACATATTCTCTCTCTGATAGTTCATCATAATTATTTTTGGCTTGTTTTTTACCTTTAAATCCATCTACAATTAGTACAAATTCACCTTTAACTTCTTTTTCTTCATAGATTTTTAAAACTGTTTCAATATCTTCTCTTATTACTTCTTGATATTTTTTAGTTAATTCTCTATTAACAGCAATTTTTCTATTTCCAAAGAATTTTAACATATCTTTTAGTGTATCTTTTAATCTATGTGGTGATTCATAGAAAATCATAGTTCTATCTTCTTCTTGTATTTCTTCAAGTCTTTTTCTACGTAATTTTTTATCTCTATCTAAAAATCCTTCAAATACAAATTTGTGTGTATCTAATCCAGAACCAACTAAAGCTACAGTAAAAGCAGTTGCTCCAGGTAATACATCTATTTCTATATTATTTTCTATAGCTTGTTTTATTAAGTCTTCTCCAGGGTCTGATATTCCAGGCATTCCTGCATCACTTATTAGTGCTATATTTTCTCCATCTAATAATTTACTTATTAAATAATCACCTTTAGTGTCCTTATTATGTTCAAAATAACTTGTCAAAGGTTTTGAAATTTCAAAGTGATTTAAAAGTTTTATACTATGTCTTGTATCTTCTGCTGCAATTAAATCTACTTCATTTAATACCTTTAAAGTTCTATATGTTATATCTTCCAAGTTTCCTATAGGTGTTGGACATATATATAATTTTCCACTCATATTACTCTCCTATATCTTCATTGGCATATATTTTTCTTATTTCTTCTGTATAATTTCCATCATCTCCATATACATATAGAGGGTCTAGTATTTTTAGTTCTGGTCTTCCATCTTTAGTGAATTCCACTAACATTAAGTTAGGCGCTTTTCCTACTTTCGGATGGATAAATTGAACTACTTTTGGCTCTAATCTATATTTTCTACCTAACTCGATTATATCTACTAATCTAGTTGGTCTGTGTATCATAAAGAATTTCCCTCTAGGCATTACAAGTCTAGAAGCTGCTCTTATTACATCTTCTAAATTACACATTATTTCATGTCTTGATATTGCTTTTTTATCATTTGGATTTTTTATTCCATCCATATGCATATATGGTGGGTTTGATGTTGCTACATGATATCCATGTACTTCTAATTCTTTATCTATAGTTTTTATATCCGCATTTACGATTTCTACTCTATCTTCTAAATTATTTAATTTTACAGATCTTGTAGCCATTTCATAAACTTCTTCTTGTATCTCAACACCTATTATTTTGCTAGCTTTACTTTTTCCAGCTATTAAGATAGGTATTATACCTGTTCCAGTGCCTAAATCAACTACTTTTGCATTATTTTTTACTTTTGCAAAGTTAGCTAATAATACTGCATCTATTCCAAAACAAAATCCTGTTTTATCTTGTATTAATTTTAATCCCTTTAGTTGTAAATCATCAATTCTTTCAGTTTCCTTTAAAGTTACCTGCATAAAATCTCCTTTAGTCTTCTAATTTTCTAAGTTCTTTTAATGTCTCTGAATCTATGCCATCGTGATTGCATTTTCCACCACCACAGCATCCATTTTCACATTTTTTAGGTACATGAAGAACTTTAACTTCTTCACGTAAACAAGTTTTTATTGTTTTATCGTTAAATTCTATTTTCATTTGTTCAAGTAATGGATTTATTTCTATTACTTTACCTTTTTGATTGTCTACTTTTACTATACTTCCTACAACAGGCATTTTTTCTATTGCTTCTACATAAACATCATGTTCATATTTTAAACAGCAGAATAAACGACCACATATACCTGATATTTTTGTAGGATTTAGAGATAAACTTTGGTCTTTTGCCATTTTTATTGACACAGGTTGGAAATCTCCAAGCCAAGAAGAACAGCATAATTTTCTTCCGCAAGTTCCAAGACCACCTATTGATTTAGATTCATCCCTTACACCAATTTGTCTAAGTTCTATTCTTGTTTTGAATATTGATGCTAAATCTTTTACTAGTTCCCTAAAATCTATTCTTCCCTCTGCAGTGAAATAGAATATTAGTTTATTTCTGTCAAATGTATATTCACAATCGATTAAAAACATAGTTAATCCATGTTCTTTTATTTTTTGTTGGCAAATTTCAAAAGTTTCTTTTGCCTTTTCTTTATTTTCTGCATAGATAGCTTTATCTTCTTCTGTTGCAATTCTTATTATAGGTTTTAATGGAGAAATTAGTTTTTCCTCTTCTATTTCTTTAGGTCCAACAACTATTCTACCAAATTCAAGTCCCCTAGCAGTTTCTACAACAACATCTATATCTTTTTCTATTTCGAAATCTACTGGATCAAAATAATATATTTTACCAGCATTTTTAAATCTAACCCCAACTATTTTTATCATTTAATCACCTCATATATATTTAAAGTCATAACTTGTATGCTAATATTGAAATTACAATTACTTCTCAACTTATTTTTTGTCTCTTCTATTATATCAATAATCTTTGATAATTGAGAATAAGTTGTTTTATTGCTCATGTTTTTTACAAATATTAGCCTATCTAAATTTATAATCATACTATTATCTACATTCTCTTTTACCATCATAATATCTCTAAAGTAATTAATCAGCAAATCTAAAATATTTGTTATTTGATCTTTATATTTTTCTATACTAGATTGTATGTCCATTATCTCAATTAAGTTTCCATTTAAAAATGTTTCAACGTATTTTTGTACTTCTTCTCTCATAAGATGAAACTCTTCTGATTCAGAAAGTTCTATTGCCTTTTTCATACTTCCCCTAGAGAAATTTGCAAGTAGTGATGCTCTTTTTGAATCTATTCCATTCATAGTTAAATAACTTGCTACTTCTTGCATTGGTATTGGTGTAAATTTAATAATTTCACATCTTGATTTTATTGTATCTAATAACGATTCCTTATTATCAGTTATAAGGATTATTATAGCATATTTTGGTGGTTCCTCTAATGTTTTAAGCAATGCATTTTGTGCCTCTACTGTCATTTTCTGAGCTTCATCAATTACATATATTTTGTATGATTTGTAAGGCTTTACTAATATGTCTGATTGCAATTTTCTTATTTGAGCTATTTTGATACTATTGCCATCTGGTTTTATTTCTATATAGTCTGGACTATTGAATAAATTCTCCATTTCCAATAAAATTGCAGCTAATTCTCTAGCCATTGTATTTTTCCCTATACCATTTGGGCCTTCAAACATATATGCATGGCTTACCATATTTGATTTTATACTATTTGTTAAATATTTTTTTGCAAAATTTTGCCCTTTTATTTTTTCAAAATACATATATCTTCCTCCATTTTTATAGAATTTATATCTATCCATAACTTCGGAATATAAATCTATTTGTTTAGTATTTTTTCTTCTATGATAGAATATATCTCATTATGTATATCGTCTATAGTTCTCATGTTGTTATTTTCTACACAGTTGATTTTTTTCCAATCATATTTTTGAGCTATATAAAGCGAATTTTCATATGATTTTTTTAAGTATTCAAAGTCACTTTCATGTATATCCTTTTGACTTTCTCCTGTTATCTTGTTATTTCTATCTTTCATAAGTGATTTACTTACTTCAGCAGGAACATCTAAGAATATTACACAATCTGGCTCTGGTATTTTATATAAATTAAATTCTAAATCACTTAACCAGTCTAAGTATTTATCTCTTTCTGATTCATCTAATTTAGATGCTTGGTGAACCATGTTTGAAGTTGTATATCTGTCACATATTATTATTCCACCATCGTTGTAGAATTCTTCCCATTCAGTTTTAAATGATGCATATCTATCTACTGCATAGAATGTTGAACAAACATATGGATCTACGTCTGTAGCACTTTTACCGAAGTCTCCTCTTAGATACATTTTTACTAATGCTGATGATTCCGAATCATAATTTGGGAATTCTACTTTCTTAATTTTATAATTTTCTGCTTCTAATCTATCATATAACTTTTTAGTCTGTGTAGCTTTACCACTTCCGTCAGACCCTTCTATAATTATTAACTTACCTTTCATTTATAATGCCTCCATAATAAACTTTTTTATATTAAATGTCGTTGTCTATCTATCAATTATTTCAATTATCTCCAATGAGCTATCTTTTAATCCACTTACGTGCATTCCATATTTTTTGCACTCAAGTATATAATCTACTACTTCTTGTGTTATGATTTCACCTGGTGATGTCAAACTTATACCTGGTGGATATGGAATTATATACTCTCCAGAAATTTGTCCTATACTTTCTTTTAATAAAACTTCTTTTTTATTGCTGTAAAAAGCTTGTCTAGGCGAAATTATTTTTTCTGGTATTAAATTTGGATAATTTAGTTTCATTAGCTTAGTAACATTATCATCTGATTTATCCAAATTATTATCAATATCTAAATTCTTAGATATTGATTTTATAGCATCTAAGAATTTATCAAAATCTTCTTTTTCATTTCCTATAGTGCATATTAATAAAACTCCATAATAATTTGAAAGCTCAACTTGGATATTATACTTATATCTAAGCATTTCTTCTAAGTCATATCCATTTATGCCCAAATCTTTAAGTGATACAAATACTTTTGTAGAGTCATGTCCTTTTAAAACTTTTATCCCTTTAATTTGTGATAACTCTTTTTCAAAATTATCTATATTAGTTAATAAGTCTTTCATCAATTCTTGTCCAAATCTATCATAAATATCAATTGCAATTTCTAAAGATGACATCATAACATATGATGGACTTGATGATTGAACTATTTTTAAAAATCTTTCTAAATTCTTTTTATCTACCAAATTTCCTTGAACATGCATGATAGATGATTGAGTAAATGATGGTAATGTCTTATGAACACTTTGTATTACTATATCTGCACCTTGCTCAAGTGCTGATTTTGGTAAAGCTTCACTTAATCCTAAATGTGCCCCATGTGCCTCATCTACAATTACAACCATATCTTTTTTATGTGCATATGTACAAATTTTTTCTAAGTCAAATACCATCCCATAATAGCTAGGATAAGTAAGCATAAGCACTTTTACATCACTATTATTATCTATCGCATCTATAACATCTTTCTCATTAACACCGTTTATAGTGTAAGTATCTTCACATATACTTCCTTTTATATATACTGGATTTACATCACCTAATATAAAAGCATTTATAGCTGATTGATGACAATCCCTATTTATAAGTATTTTGTCTCCTGGGACACAAGTCGATAATATTGCAGCTTGTATTCCACATGTACTACCATTTACTAGATAGTAAGTTTTTTCACTCTTAAAAATTTGTTTGGCTCTTTCTTGAGAGTCTTTGATAATTCCTTCTGGTGAATGTAAATTATCAGTTTCTATAATTTCAGTTGTATCCATTTTATATAGATTTTTTACTAAATTTTCATATCCTAACTTATCATATATTTTACCTTTTTTATGACCAGGCATATGAAAAGATACTAAATCATCATTAACTATGTTTTGTAACTTATTATTTATATAATTTTTTTCGTACTTTACTGCTTTTGTCATATATATTTAAATATTGTCCTTTCTTGAATAATCTCAAGCACTTATATTAATTTTTTCTAGTCTTATTATAATATAAGATAGATATTATTAATATAAATAATTGAAATATAGGATATTATCATATTTTTAATTTATTGTAAAATAAAAAATACGATATTGTATCTTTAAAAATTTTGCCATTAAAACAATCTATCATTTCCTTAGAACAAAAAAAGTCGCCAATATAAATATTAACGACTTACTTAATCTCATTTTTTATTTTAAGTTGAATATCTAGTCATAAAAATTATCTAATCTTCTATATAGCCATTAAATATCTTATTTAATAACATAGAATTTATATAAGCTACAACTCCAAAACTTATACAAGTATCTAAAAATACTATTTGTCCCCAATATTTCCCGAATAAAACAAATGCACCTAAAGGCATTAAAGTTAAAACTAACATTATTAATGTATATGGAAGATGTTTTATTGACATTAAAACCGCATTCATTAAAGTATTTTTTATACTATTTTCAAATCTAGCTACAAGCGGAAATACATATACTACAATAAATCCTATTACAATACTTATTAAAGTAAATATAAATTTAAAAGCAGTACTTAATATATCATTTGACATTAAACTACACATATAAAAATCAAGTCCTATAAAAGATGCCACTAATAATAAAATTAACCAGATAATTGTACTTTCTTTGAAGTTTTGCTTAAACTGTTTAAAAAATTCTTTAACGGCGTAAACATCTTCATCTCTTGTCGATTTCATAGAAACACAATAAAGTGCAGTCGTCGATGCACCTATCGTTACAATAGGTATTGAACAAATAACAAATAAAAAATTTAAAATTATTGTATCAGATACTTTTGATATCCCCGCAAAAAAGTTATTATCATAATCAAATATTTTCCCCATAAAACACTACTCCTTAAAATATAAATAAAACTGCTATAGATATTATAGCAGTTTTATTTAACTTATTTTTATTAGTTTGTTATTACTATACCTGTTTCTTTATCAAATATATGAACTTTTTCCATATCCATTATAAACTTAACTTTATCTCCCATTCTAGCAGTTGTATCAGCATTTACCCTTGCAGTCATAGGGAAGTTTTCTAAATCAAAGTATAAATAAACTTCTGAACCAAGTAATTCATATACATTTATTTTTACGTTTAATTCAGCTCCTTTTTTTACTTCTACTAATTCTTTAGGATCATATATATTTTCTGGTCTAATACCCATTGTAACAGTTTTATTTAGATATCCTTGTTCAACTACTTCTTTTGCTTTATCTTCTGGTAAAACAAATTTATTTTCTTTCATTTTTAATACAACTTTTCCATCTTCTTTTGCTACTGCTACATCTATAAAGTTCATTTGTGGAGAACCTATAAATCCTGCAACAAATAAGTTTTGTGGATAATTATATAAATTTTGTGGAGTATCGACTTGTTGTATTATTCCATCTTTCATAACTACAATTTTAGTTCCTAAAGTCATAGCTTCAGTTTGGTCATGTGTTACATATATCATTGTTGCCCCTAATCTTTCATGTAACTTAGCTATTTCAGTACGCATTTGAACTCTTAATTTTGCATCTAAGTTTGATAAAGGTTCATCCATTAAGAATACTTTTGGCTCACGAACTATTGCTCTACCCATAGCCACACGCTGTCTCTGACCACCTGATAAAGCTTTTGGTTTACGGTCTAATAATTTTTCTAAGTCTAATATTTTTGCTGCATTTCTAACTTTTTTATCTATTTCTTCTTGAGGAACTTTTTTAAGTTTTAATCCAAATGCCATATTATCATAAACTGTTAAGTGTGGATATAGTGCATAACTTTGGAATACCATCGCAATGTCTCTATCTTTAGCTTCAACATCATTTACAACTCTTCCATCTATTTTTAAATCTCCCCTACTTATATCTTCAAGCCCGGCTATCATTCTAAGCGTTGTTGATTTACCACAGCCTGATGGACCTACAAATATAATGAAATCTTTGTCATCTATTTCTAAATTAAAATCTTTTACTGCTTCAAAACCATTTGGGTATATCTTGCATATATTTTCTAATGATAAGCTTGCCATATTCCTAATTCCCTCCAATTTATTTATCCAATTAATTATTATTTATTTAATCTAACAACTGATTGTCTAACAACTAACTCTCCATCAAATATTTTATGTCTATTATCAGCATTATTTTCTATTAGATCAAATAAAATTTTACTTGTTTCCTTTGCCATATCTTCTACCGGTTGCCTTATAGTACTTATTGATGGATTGTAATAATAAGCTATATCCAGTCCATCAAATCCCATAACTGAGTAATCCTCTGGTATCTTTTTACCTGATTCTAATATTGCTTTACTTGCACCTATTGCCATACTATCCGAAATTGCATAAACTGCTGTAAATTCTTCATCTGATTCTAAAAGTTCTTTCATAAGTTTATATCCATTTTCCATAGTAAAAGCCGTTTCTTCTTGAAAAGTATATCTTATTAGATTTTCATTTATGGGTATCTGTCTTTCTTCTAAGGCTTTTTTATAACCCTGTACCCTCAATCCACTGATACTTTCATCCCATGGTTGAGCTGCCAGCATTACAATTTTTTCATGTCCATACTCACACAAACAATCTACAGCTTTTTTACTTTCCTTCACATCATCTACTGATACAGACGAATATATTTTTTTATCTACACCTTCAAACATTGATATTGTACTTAATACAAAAGGTACATTTATCTGTTTCAGTCGTTTCTCATCATGTGAAAACCATCCCCCTAAAAAGATAATTCCTTTTAATTTTCTTTCTTTTATTAATTGTAAAGCAACTTCAATCTCATCTTGATTTGAATCTACTCTATGTAATAAAAAAGTATATTTTCGATGTTGTATTTCTTCTTCAAATACTTTTATCATCTTTTGAAAAAATGGGTTATCTATACCTTTTATTAAAACTGCTATTGTTTCTGTTTGTGTACATTTCAAACTTCTAGCTGTGCTATTCGGCACAAAATTATTTTCTTTTATAACCTGTAGAATCTTTTCCCTTGTTTCATCACTTATGTCTGGATGATTATTAATAGCTCTTGAGACAGTACTAACGCCGACACCACATTTTTTAGCTATATCTTTTATTGTGATTGTCTTCATATCCCTATTTCCTTTCATACGTTTTCTCTCTATTTCTAATCAATCATACGAGCTATTTAATTTATATTCTTCCATATATCTTAGTTAATCTTTTTATTTTTTCTATTAATTCTTCAGAAAAACAATCTGGTTTCATTCTCCATTTCCAATTGTCACCTAGTGTAGATGGTATATTTATTCTAGCTGATTCATTCAATCCTAAAAAATCTTGAACTGGAATTATACATGTATCAGCAACACTCCCCATCGCCAAACAGATAAGATCCCAATTTCTATATTTTTCTTCTGAGTCTCTACTATTGATATAATCTATACACATTTGTTTATCTAAGGTATCTAATTCTTTATACCATCCTATAATCGTGTCATTGTCATGTGTACCAGTATAAACAACACAATTTTTATTATAGTTATGAGGTAAATAATCACTTTCCTCTCTTGAATCAAATGCAAATTGAAGAACCTTCATTCCAGGATAACCTGTATCTTTAAGTAGTTTTATAACTGAATCTGTTAAAAATCCTAAATCTTCAGCTATTATTTTAACTTCCCCTAATTCTTGCTTTAATTGTTTAAATAGCTCTATCCCTGGTCCTTTCTCCCAAGTACCATTTACAGCTGTTTTACTTTTATAAGGTATTGAAAAATATTCATCAAACCCTCTAAAATGATCGATTCGAACAATATCATATAAATTATAACAATATTTTATTCTTTTTATCCACCATTTATAGTGAGTATATTTATGATATTCCCAATCATATAATGGATTTCCCCATAATTGTCCATCTTCAGAGAAAGAATCTGGTGGACACCCTGCCACTGCTATAGGATTTAGATTCTTATCAAATTGGAACAATTCAGGATTTGCCCATGTGTCTGCACTATCTAGTGCTACATATATAGGTATATCTCCAACTATTGATATTCCTTTTTTGTTAGCATATTCTTTTAATTTATGCCATTGATCTGAAAATAAATATTGAATATATTTATAAAATGTAATTTCTTCTTCTAACTTTTTACTATATTTTAATAATGTTTTTTTATCTCTTAATTTTAATTTATCGTCCCATTCTAACCAAGATATTCCCCCTAAGGAATCTTTGATTGCCATATATAAAGCATAATCATCTAACCACCATTTATTATATTTACAGTAAGCTTGAAATTTTTTATTATGTTCTATTTTGCTTCTTTTATAAGCTTTTTTTAGTATTTTAAACCTTGATAAATAGATTTTTTCATAATCAATATATTCGTCGTTTTTTCCCCAGTCGTAACTATCACATTCTTCTTGTGTTAATAGTTTTTCTTCGATTAGTTTGTCCAAATCTATAAAGTATGGATTACCTGCAAATGTAGAAAATGATTGGTATGGAGAATCCCCATATCCTGTTGGTCCAAGCGGTAGTATCTGCCATATTTTTTGATTAGCTTTTTCTAATATATCTACAAATTCATATGCTTCTTTTGAAAAACTTCCTATTCCATATTTTGAAGGTAAACTAGATATAGGTAGTAAAAATCCGTTTCTCCTCATGATGATCCCCCTTTTGTATTTCCTATCCTTTAACGGCTCCTGCAACAACACCTTCTATAATATGTTTTTGACAAGCTAAGTAGAATATTATTATTGGGATAATAGCTAACACTAACATAGCCATCATAGCTCCCATATCTCTATTACCATTTGATCCTACTAACATTTGAATTACAACTGGTATAGTTTTATATTTTGTTGATAAACCTATAACTAAATATGGTAATAGATAGTCATTCCATATCCACATTGCATTTAATATTGCTACTGTTATTGCTGTAGGTTTTAATATTGGTAATACTATATGGAAGTAAGTTTGTAGAGGATTACACCCATCTATCATAGCTGCTTCTTCTATTTCTAGTGGTATTGATTTTATAAATCCACTAAACATAAATATTGATAAACCGCATCCAAAACCTAAATATAAAACTATCATTCCAACAGGGTTAGCAAGATGTAATATATCTGCTAATTTAACCATTGGGAACATGACCATTTGGAATGGTACTATCATTGAAAATACAAATAAATAATATAGTACACTTGTAAATTTAGATTTTACTCTTGTTATATAATATGCTGTCATAGATGTGAAGAATAATATAACAACTACTGAACCAATTGTTATAAAAAATGACCATCCTATTGCACTTAAAAATCCTGTTTGTTCTAAACCATTAACATAGTTACTAAGTCCAACAAAAGTTTCTGATGTTGGTAGAGCAAATGGATTATCACTAATAAAGAATTTACCTTTAAATGAGTTTATTAGTATAAATAAAATCGGTGCTAAGAATACAACAACTAATGCACAAAGTATAAGGAATATTACTGTATTCCCAATATTTCTTTTTGGTTTTACACTAACTTCATTAGTGCCTTTTTTAGATACTGCTACATCCATTATTGTTCTACCTCCTTATTTCTAGTGTAATATAATTGAGCAAGTGCTATACAAGCTACTATAATAAAGAACATTACTGCTTTTGCTTGTCCTACACCTTCAAATCCTATTCTGCCGTAGAATGAGTTAACTATGTTTAATGCTAACATTTCTGTTTTATGCATTGGTGCCCCATTTGTTAATGCTAAGTTTTGGTCGAATAGTTTAAAACTATTTGATAATGTCAGGAATAAACATATTGTTATTGATGGCATTACCATTGGTATAGTAACATTTTTTAATGTTTGCCATTTGTTTGCACCATCTATTTTTGCTGCTTCGATTAATTCTGTTGGTACGTTTTGAAGTCCTGCTATATATATTATCATCATATAACCTATCATTTGCCAGTTCATAAGTAGGATCAATCCTATAAATCCATATTTTGCATCAGCAACTAATGTTGTAGCATATCTTGATAAAAATGCATTTATCATTGTTTGCCATGTATAACCTAAAACTATACCACCAATTAAGTTTGGCATGAAAAATACTGTACGGAAAAAGTTAGTTCCTTTTATCTTTTTAGTTAAAAAATATGCTAATACAAAAGCTATTACATTAACTGATATTATTGAAATTATTGTAAATAATCCTGTGAATCCAAATGAATATAAGAAATTTTGTCCTGCTGAAAATGCAGTTTTATAATTTTGAAGACCTGTGAAAGTTGCATCTGTTATTGTTGTGAATTTACAAAATGATAGATATATACCTATTACAAAAGGTAATATAAACGCAATCGCAAATGCTATAAGAGTTGGTACTATAAATACAGGCCAGTATTTTTTCAATGTTTTTTGCATGATACCCCTCCTGATATTTTATTTTATTAAATTAATTAGCCATAAATAAAGTATCTATATTATTACTCAATTTAGAATGTAATCTTATTTTCATTCTTAACGTCATTGATACTGTTATTTATGGCTGATTTTATGCTAAATTGACTAGATTAATTTTATATATTAATTATTTTGTTAGAGCTTTTTCGCTTGCCCATTCATCAACAACTTTTTTCTTAACATCATTCCATTTCATATTTCCATTACAATATTGAAGTAATGCATCACCGAAATCATCTTTAAATTGTTGACTTGGGAAAGTAGTGAAGTTCCAGTCTACATTGTAGTATTTATCATCTTTCATGTATCTTATAACTTCTTTAGCTAATGGATCTTGTGTAACTTCATCATCTGAGAAAGTATCAAATGGAGTTATGAATCCTAAGTCATTAGTAACATAATCTTTACCTTTATCAGAAGTGAATAACCAGTTTATAAAATCTTGTGTAGCTTTTTGGTCAGCTTCTGAAGCATTTTTATTTATGCAGAAGTAGTTTTCAGTACCTATGCAAAGACCTTGTTTTTCTTCACCTTTAACACCTGTATATATAGGCATGAATTTAACATCATCTTCTTTAACTGTATTTCCATCAACATCTGCTATTTGACTCCATCCCCAGTTACCATTTTGAACCATAGCGCATTGTCCTAAAGCGAATTCAGACATTGAATCTGTAACAGTTTTGCTTCCTAATAATGTAGGTTCACAAGTTGAATTGTTTATGTATAAATCAAATATGTTTTTAAAGTTATCTGAGTATTTAAAGCTTATTTCATCTTCATCTTTTACTTTATTATCTTTGTATTCATAATATATAGGAAGATTTGCTAAGTGAGTTTGCCATCTCCAATCTTCTCCTGGAGTTAATGATGTAGAAGCAAATACCCCTTTTATTCCTAATTCATCTTTTTTAGATTGCATATCTTCTGCAACTTCTTTTAATTTATCAAAGTTATTTATTTCATCCATAGATTTTACTTTTGCACCATCTAATGCAAAGTATTTATCCATTATTGATTGGTTATATATTATTCCGTATCCTTCTTCAACATAAGGTATACCATATACTTTACCATCGTCGCCTTTTATAGCTAAGTCTTCATTTAATAAATGTTTGTTTAATTCTGTATCAGTTAAATCTGCACAATAATCTTTCCAAGATTCATACCCTACTGGTCCATTTATTTGGAATAATGTTGGTGCATCTTTTTTAGCTATTTCTGATTTTAGAGTTTGTTCATATTTACCACTAGCAGCAGTAACAACTTTAACTTCTACCCCTGTTTCTTCTTTATATTTTTTAGCTATTTCTTTCCATTGTTTTTCTTGTTCTGGTTTAAAACTTAGATAATAAACACTACCTTTGTCAGATGACCCTGAACCACTAGAATCATTAGAACTACTGCAGCCAGTAAGCATCGCTACTGATAATACACTTGCTAAAGCAATTGATAAAAACTTTTTAACTTTCATATCTTCTCCCCCTGATTTGAAAAATGTGAATTAGTAACGTTACCGAAAACGTTTCCAATTTGTCGGATAACGTTTTTCTAATTACTAAAATAGTAGCACCGAATCTTTCAAAACGCAACATGATTTTTGGTATTTTTTGCAAATTAGTCATTTCTTTAAATAAAAATTCTCTATATTTGTCTAAATTAAATTTTGTCCAAAACATTAATATAGAGAATTTTTATCACTTCAAACTAGTTTAATTTCCAAATATCATCATTGTAATCTTGTATAGTTCTATCTGAAGAAAAATAACCGGCTTTACTTATATTTATTAACATCTTTTTAGCCCAATTTTCTCTATCTTCATATTGTTTAAATGCAATTTCTTTTGTTTTTATATAATCTTCAAGATCAAGTAATGCCATAAACCAGTCCTTCTTAACAATTTCTTTAAATACTCTTATTAAGTTTTCAGCATTACCTATACTCATTAGTTCTGTACCTATTATAAAATCTACTGCTTCTTTTATTTTAGGATTTCTTGCATATATATCTATAGATTCATAATCTTCATTTTCATAATGTTCTATTACAGTTTCACTATCTTTACCGAATATGAATATATTATCATCACCAACTAATTCATGTATTTCCACATTAGCACCATCTTCTGTTCCTAATGTTAGTGCTCCATTTAACATGAATTTCATATTTCCTGTTCCACTTGCTTCCTTAGATGCTAATGATATTTGTTCAGATATATCACAAGCAGGTATTAGTTTCTCAGCATATGTAACATTATAATTTTCAACCATAACAACTTTTAAATATTTATTTACTTGTTCATCATTATTTATAAGTTGTTGTAAACATAAGATTAAATGTATTATATCTTTTGCCATAGTATATGCTGGCGCTGCTTTAGCTCCAAATATAACTGTAACAGGAGTTGATGGTATGTTTCCTTTTTTAATATCTAAATATTTATAAATTACATATAATGCATTCATTTGTTGTCTTTTGTATTCATGTAATCTTTTTATTTGTATATCAAATATAGAGTTTTCATCAATATCTATATTTTGATGTTGTTTTATATAATCTTTTAGTACTAATTTATTATCAAATTTTATCTTTAATAATTTTTCAAGTACGTTTTTATCATCTATATATTGACCTAATTTTTCTAATTCAGTTGCGTCCTTTTTAAATCCATCACCTATTAATTCTTCTATAAAATTAGTTAATTCGTGATTACAATGCATTAACCATCTTCTAAAAGTTATTCCATTAGTTTTATTATTAAATTTTTCTGGATATATTTTATAGAAATTATTTAATTCATTTTTTTCTAATATTTCTGTATGAAGTGATGCAACCCCATTAACACTAAAACAATAGTGTATATCTATATGAGCCATATGTACTCTATCATCGTCATCAATTATATATAGACTTTCATCTTCATATTTTTCTCTAACTCTTTTATCTAATTCTTTTATTATATCTATTAAGTTTGGTACAGCTTTCTCTAAATAACTCATTGGCCATTTTTCTAATGCTTCTGCTAATATTGTATGATTTGTATATGCACAAGTTTTAGATACTATATCAATAGCCTCATCCATAGATAATCCTCTTTCAGTTAAAAGTCTTATCAGTTCTGGGATAACCATTGTTGGGTGAGTATCATTTATTTGTATTACTGCATAATCATATAGATCATGTAAATTACTTCCCTTTGCCTCACATTCATCCAATATTAATCTTGCAGCATTACTAACCATAAAATATTGTTGATATATACGAAGAAGTCTTCCATCTTCATCACTATCATCTGGATATAAGAATAAAGTTAAATTTTTAGCTATATCCTCTTTATTAAAGTTTATACTTTCATCATTTACTATACTCTCATCAATAGTTTCTACATCAAATAAATGAAGTTTGTTAACTCTATTATTATAACCAATAACATTTATGTCATATAATCTAGATTTTAATTTAAATTCTCCACATTCTATTTCATAAGTTGTATCAGTTTTATTTAGCCAACTATTTTGTTCTATCCATTCATTTTTTTGTTCTAATTGTAGTTTATCTTTGAATACTTGTTTAAATAACCCAAAATGATAATTTAAACCTACACCATCACCATCAAGACCTAAAGTAGCAATTGAATCTAAAAAGCATGCTGCCAATCTACCTAATCCGCCATTTCCCAGCGAAGGTTCTGGCTCTACTTCTTCTATATCAGATAGTTTTTTACCATTTGCTGATAATATAGAATTTACTTCATCATAAATACCTAAATTAATTAGGTTATTAGATAATAATTTTCCAATTAAGAATTCTGCTGAAATGTAATAAAGTTTCTTTTTCCCCTTATTGTTGTGTTTTTGATTTGCTAAATCATCTACTAAATTTAATAAAGCATAATAAATTTCTTCATTTGTGCAATTACTAATTTCTTTACCACACTTATCTTTTAATAAACTAGATACATCCATTAATCTTTTCCCCCTTATTAAGTCTCCTTTTTGCGAAAACGTTTTCGGTAACGTTACCAGTTTTTCATATAAATCCTCTTTTAAGGTAATTATAATTTATAGTCGTTTTATTTACAACCAATTTTTTACATTTAATATAGATTTATTTTTTATTTTGATGCTATTTATATATATTTTTTAATTATTAATCCAAGTATTATCAACAGTTTCAAGTTAAAAATACTATATATTAAAATATCCCCAAAGTTTTCATATGATTATATAATTTAACTAAAATAGTAAACTTAATCACATGATACTTTTGGGGATAAAATAAAAAAAAGATTACGTGGCTACGTCTTACTCTTCCAGGCGGTTGCCCACCAAGTACCATCAGCGCTCAAGAGCTTAACTTCTGTGTTCGGAATGGGAACAGGTGTATCCTCTTTGCTATAATAACCACATAATCTTTATTGAATTTATTAAATTACTTTAATACTTTCAAAACTGAAAACATTTAATGAATGATATTCATTTGGTCAAGTCCTCGATCTATTAGTATCAGTAA